>QMMB01000028.1 GCA_003647035.1 Deltaproteobacteria bacterium
ACCCTTCTCGCCCTCCGCAAGCTCCGTACCCGCCTCTATCGCTTGTTCGCAGACAGCACGTTGAGCGACGAGGAGAAAGAGGCCCGCGTGATTGCGATGTTGCGAGACACCGCAGACGACGACCTCGGCGCCGCCGCCCGCAAAACAATCGCCCAGTTCATAGCCACCGAAATGCCCTCCACAGTTCTCCCCTAGGGGGCCACGCGGCCACCTGCCACAGCAACTGAGGTTCTAGGGGCGTATCAGGTCAGAATCACAATCGGCAGGAGCCGAAATTGGATTGCATCGGGCGACGTATCCACCGGGCACGGCTGCCGAGTAATCGGTGCCGAAGTCGGGATTGGGCACCACGTAGTCCGTGCTGACGAATTGCCCGCCACTGGCAAAGGCTGCTTCCTGTAAGGAGGTGTCCCCGTCGCGCGCATGCTGCGTGGGTTCGTCGGCGCGGGTTCTCACTAGATACCCGGCGGCCACCAGCTCGCGGATTTCTTCCCCGTTGTTGAGCGCGTTGTTCACATTGAACCATCCGGCTTCCGGTTCCCCCCGGACGGAGCTGGTGAACCTCACGCGTCCTCTGAGGGAAGGGTGCCCGTCGATGTAGTGGTCCCGCGCAGCGCTTCTATTCAGAAAGACGAACATGACGCGCCCGCGCGCCTCAGCGAGCGTCAACCAGCCAACCTCCAACACGGCTTCTTCCAGAGTGTCTCGCTCGCCGCGCACATCATCGGGCGTAATGAGCTGAGCGGCGGGGAACACCGCCAGGATTTCGTCATCCAGTGCCGCCAGATCCTCGGGGCCGAATTCCAACGGGATGGTGAACCCCAAAGTTTCGGCTAGGGCATTGTCAATGGCTTCTTCCTTGGCTTCGACCATGACCGTGATGGGGACATGATCGGGGTTGGCGTCGGACCATTCCTTCAGCGAGGTCAGGCACGCTTGGAACGTCAGGCAGTGGGTTTCAAAATCTAGATCCTGAGTGTGCAAGACCTTCAGACCTGGCTCGTCCAGCTCCGGGATGCCGGACACCGGCTCGTCGCCGACCACGGAGAGACCCCGACGAATGGCGTACAGGCCTCCTTCCGGATCGGCGAAGATATCGAGCTCGAGCTGTCGAACGCAGCGGTCGAATTGCTCCTTCAATGGCAGCGCTGTGTATTCCAGGCTGTCGGCGGTCTCCTGATCGGTAAATATCGCCAGGGCCTCCAGAATCGAGTCGCGGGGTTGAATGTGATAGCTGTTGCGGGTGCCCAGCACCTGAATTTCGTTCATCCGTAGAAGCTCATCCTGCGCAGACTGCGGATCAGTATCGGCGGTGCAGCCCAAGAGGGACAAGAGGGACAAGAGGGACAAGAGCGACAAGAGGGACACGATGAAGCAGACCAGCGCAGGTCGAAAGAACGGTAAGTTGTTCACGCGCATGTTTCACGGCCTCGGTGTTGTAGGGGTTTGACCCTAGCGGTGTTTCCGAGGAGGGTCCATGCGCCTCAGCGTGCCGCCGTACCAGGCCCCGAGTCCGCTGAATTCGACCGATCCCGTGCCGCAGCCAGCTGCGCTTCCTCGTTCCGTTCGAGCAGTGAAAAGCCCTCGTGGCAGATCGTCCACCGACCCTCTGGAATCGGTATGCTCCTGCAGTTCGTGTACCTGCTGTCGATGCTCAGCGCGGACATCACGACACCGATCATCGAGGGCGGTAGCTTGATCGAACCATACGAGCGGGACTCGGACTCGCTGCCTGCTCTAGACTCGCTTGGCACGAACGTCACCCGTGAGCCGCAATCGATGAGCCGCCCACCGCTGTACTGCTCCTCGACGCACGACTCAGCGCTCGAACAGCCCATGCAGCCGCCGAGCGCGAGCGCCGCAAGCAGGATCACCGTACTTCTCATCAAGTCCCCCCCTAAGAACAGCAAAGCCCAGTTCTCGCCGTGATTCCAGTCCAGTTTCGACTTTGGTGATCCGCCCGACAGGATCGACCTGCGTACTCCCGAAAACGTTGCAAAAACAAACGGTGTGTAGCCAGCCGCAGAGGCCGACCTACTGGATACTCGGTCCTAGACACGCGCAATTCAGGAGCTGAAGAGCTACGTTCGCCTCCTGCGTCGACCCTTATGAAGACCTCGACCACATCCGCCCTCCTGCCCTGCACGCCCGAGACCTTCTGGGCTGCCTTCCTGAACGAGTCGTATCTCGAGGCGCTGTACCTCGACGAACTCGAGTACCGAGCGTTTGCTGTCATCGAGATCGGCGAGACGTCGCGCAAGCTACGCATCGTGCCGAAGATGAAGCTTCCCGCTCCGGTCGCAAAGCTCATCGGCGATAGCTTTGCGTTCGAGGATCACGGCACGCTCGACCGCGCGAAGGGCGAGTGGACTTGGCGAATGGTCCAGCCCGCCAACCTCGACTCCAAAACCAAAGCGCGCAAAGACGTCGTCACGATGCACGGCACTGTCCGCATCGAAGCATCGGGCGATGGCCACTGCCGCCGCACCGACGAGTTCACCATCGAGGCGAAAATATTCGGCCTCGGCAGCCTAATCGAGTCGAGCATCGAGAAAGAGCTACGGAGCGCCCGCACGAAGGAGTACGCGTTTCTCGTGCGATGGCTCGAGGGCTAACGAAAGCCCCGCTTCGTGTTCGAAGCGGGGCCCGTCATGCCAATGAATGAGAGGCTGGTTTTACTCGGGTGCCGACACCGAGAACAACTTCACGGAGCGAAACTCGGTGTAGGATTGGTCGTCATCGTCACCGGCGAGTGAGCCGTCGTTTCGGGCCTCGAGTCGCACGTAGCGCGTCACACGCGGGCCGGTCGAAATCACGGCCGGGCCTTCCACGACGAAGAAGTCGATGTTCGTTCCCGCGCCGATGGTTTCGAAATCGGTCACCGTCGTCCATCCGGCGTCATCCCAGGCAGGCGCAGTATCGCCCCGCTCGGCGTGGATCGATATCCGCAGGTGGGTGGTCTTTCCGTCACTAAACATCTGAAAGACGCGCGCCTCATTGAAGTCGACTGCCTCGCACGAGGCGTCGCTGCATGCATCGACGACGAGGAACCCAGTAATCGGTCCTTCGTCGCCAGGGTCGGGTGCCGCATACCAAGTTGCGCCGCTGTCCGGCTCCGTCTTGGTGCTGGTTGTCGGGCTGTCGGTCGTGTCCGGCTCGTCGCACAGCGTACCCTGCGGATACCACGAGTCATCACACCCGAGCGTGAGGTCGGACTCGTAGATGTAGTCTACGTCCTCTTCGCCAGTTCCAAGGGTCGCGGTCGTCTGAACCACCGTTGCCGCGCCGCCGCTGTTCGTGCCGTTGAGCTTGTTGTTGGTGGACCCATTCGGCGTCGGATCCTCGTCATCCGGAATACCGTCGCGGTCAGCATCCATCACGCTGCCACCCGTGCCGCCGCTGCCACCTGCGCCGGCACTGCCGCCCGTCCCGGCACTTCCACCACTGCCGCCACCGTTCGTGTCGTCACTGTCGGTGCAACCCTGCACTGCCAATGCCAACGGCAAAACCATGAATATCCAATACCAATTCTTCATAGACCCCTCCCGCACGCGGCTTCCAGCCACGACGTCGCAACAGCATAGCGGGCGCCGCCTCAGGGCGGCAACATTGGCTCACCGCCATCCGTTCAGTGCTGCCCCCCCCCCTCGCTTTGAGGGCCAAGCTCCTCCACCGTGTACCTCGGCGTAATGTGCTGCGGGCAGTTCGAATCCCACGCCTCGATGTGGAACACGATCGCTCGCTCGAGCTTCGCGTCGTAGTCCGGGTCGCGCACGGCCTCGAGCACCTGGCTGTCCCCCTCGACATACTCCGCGCGCCCCCAGATCTTGATCCGTTGCCGATTTGGGTAGTCCATCAAGAAGAGGAACGCCTTGTCGTTTTCATCGAGGTTGCCAACTGAGATGTACTGCCGGTTCCCTCGGTAGTCGGCAAAGCCGAGGCGCTGCGCGTCCAGCACTTTCAAGAACCCCTTGGGCCCGCCGCGGTGTTGGATGTACGGCTGCCCATCGGCCGAGGCCGTCGCCAGGTAAAACGAATCGCGCTCGGCGATGAACGCGGAGAGTGCGTCGGTCACGCGGTCGCCCCAGTCATGCCGCGCCATCGCTTTTTCGTACCCGGCGCGCGATCCCCGGGCCTCTTGGGCTGCCTTGACCGTCGGCGTGAAGGCGATGTCGCTGCGGTAACTCATGTCCTCACTCTGCGGCGATTCCAGTTCATAAACAATTAGGCAAAATATTGAATTATTGTATATAAATCGTGAACAATGGATCGCCTCGACCAGATGGAAGCCTTCATCCGCGTGGTCGACGCCGGCAGCTTCACCGCCGCTGCGCGCCAATGGGGCCGCTCGAAGGCCGTCGTCAGCAAGTACGTCAACGCGCTCGAAGGCCACCTCGGCGTCGAGCTCCTCCGCCGCACCACCCGTTCACTCAGCCTCACCGAAGCCGGGCGCAACTATCGCAAACGTTGCGCCGACGTCCTCGGCGAAATCGAATCCTTGGAGACGTCGGTCCGCGAAGACATCGCCGCCCCCCGCGGCCCCCTCCGCGTCACCGCCCCCCCAGGCCTCGCCAGCCACTACCTCGACGTCATGACGAACGCCTTTCTCACCCGCTATCCCAACGTCACCCTCGACCTCGACCTCACCCACCGGATGGTCAACCTCATCGAAGAAAACATCGACATCGCCATCCGCGTCACCGACCCCCGCGATTCCTCCCTCGTCGCCCGCCGCATCGCCCCCGCCCCCATTCTCGCCGTCGCCTCCCCAGACTATCTGCGCCGCCGCGGCACCCCCGAGAAGCCCGCCGACCTTCGCGACCACGACTGCATCGTCGACACCAATTTCCGCGACCAGCAGCGATGGCGCTTTCGAAGTCGGCGGAGTGGCGGCAAGGCGGAAACCGTTTCAGTCGACGGGCCGCTTCGCATCAATCACCCAGATGCCGTGCGTGAAATGGCAGAGGCCGGTCTCGGCGTGGCCCTGGTCCCAGACTTCGTCGCGCACGAAGCACTCGAAGCGGGCAGGTTGTGTGAGGTCTTGCGGGGGAGGGTAGCGTTTCAGTGGTCGATCTTGGCGGTGTACCCGCGCCGGAAGTATTTGCCGGTGAGGGTACGGGCTTACGTGGAGCACTTGTTGGCGCACATGGGGACGTCGACGGCGCCACCGTGAATCATCCCCGCCGGCTCTCCCCGAGCCGCTAATCCAAATCCACAAGCGCCCCTCGGATCGCGCCGCGGACCCCCTCATATCCAGAGTTCGCCTGCGCGTCGTCGCAATCTTCACCAGGGCAGAACATGGGCCCGGGATGGACAAACACGATCCGCCCATCGGCGCCTATAACAAAGCTAGAAGAACTCGCCCTGCGCTGCCCGCCCTCTAGCCACCACGCACGCACGGTCTTCCACATGTGATCGTAAGCGATCGGAAACCTCACTCCGAACTCCTTCGCGCGTGCGACCGCCTCGCGCCACGGCCTCTCGCTCCCCCGTGGCTTGGAGTGGTAGAGGCCGACGAACGTCACAGGCTTCTTGCGGAACTCGTCGGCGAGTTTCTGCATCGCTGGCAGGCTCGCCGCGCAGAAACGGCACCTGTCGGTCCAGAAGCGAACCATCACAACGCGCCCGTGCAAATCGCTGAGCTGTAGCGGCTTCGAGTTGGCCCACTCCGGACCCACGGTCCATTCCTTCGCTTGCGTACCCACGAGCTCTGCACCCGCGCGCGGCTTCGCTTCTTGGCCCCCAGCCACACCAGCCATCGCACAGATCACCACAAGCATGACGAAACCCAAACGCATGGCCCGGCGGTACTGCATGGGAGAACCTTACACCCGCGCCCCTACCGCGTCCCCCGCGCAATGCGGCCCTAGTCCGCAGGAGCCACGAGCTCTATGACCACCGGGGTCTCACCCAACGTAAACTCGAAGGCAGCTCGGTAGGTTTGGCCATCAGCTGTCCACTGGACCAAGTAGTCGCCAGCGGCCGCGGCGAGGGATAGGGCACCGTCCGCGCCTACCGTGGTCGTCGTTCGGGTGCGCCACCGGTCGTTCACCAAGTGCATGACCGCTTGACCCATGGGCGTGATTTGCTTTTCGTCGTCGTAGAGGCCGACGTCGTAATCGCTCTTACCGGACACGCCGTTCCAGAGGCTCCAGAATCCGAACTGAGCTACGCCGGGGTGTCCCCACCAAAGGCGCATGGCACCGGCTAGATGGGCGGCGCGGACCTGTTGGTCTTCGGGCGTGAAGACGTTGATCTCGGTAACGTGGATCGGTACCCCCGCTTCGGCGATGGTGTCGAGCGCGCGCGCATACGCGTCGAGCGGGGTGCGATTGGATACGTCGGCGCCCGGGCCAAGGTGAGCGAGTGCAGGAGTGAACTGGCCTTGAATCCCCACCGCTGCGACCGGCACGCCGGCTTCGCGCAACTCGAGCAACCGGTCGCGCACCTCGTCGGCCGTCGCGCCACCGATGCCGGTGAAGATCTCCTGAATCCACTCGTTCATCACGAGGGTGGCTGCGGGATCCTCTTCCTGTGCCCAATCGAAAGCTTCGATAGTGATGCCCGGTCCGAGCCGGTCGATGAACCACTGCGCAAGCGGCTGCAAGGTCTCGTTGGTGACGTCCCAGATCGGGATCCGGCCCTCGAAACGCGAGACCGAGTCACGAACGTGGTGTTCGAGCAGGTCGTGCAGTTCTTGCTGGTCCGCTTCGCTCAGGTTCGAGTCCGGGAAGCGATCGAGCACCCATGGCGGGATGCCCGACGAGGACAGTGGGGGCCCGTTGCCCCACACCAGGACGTGACCCTTGATATCGAGGTCCCATTGCTCACCCCAGTCGAGCACGGGATCGGTCTGACTGTAGTCGCGAACGCCCGGCTCCGGGCCAGTGACCTTCCACTTGGCTTCGCTCTCGAGCACCGCGAAGTTGAAGTACCGCGACGCGAGCTCCGAATACCATTGCAGGTCTTCCTCTGACTGGAACCTACGTAGCTCGATGGCCACACCGATCGGAAATCCGTGACGCACCAGCTCGAGGCGCACCTCGGCACCCGGAGGGGCAAGCAGGGTCAGAGGCCGAGTGCGCAGTGACTCGGCACGCGCGTCGGCTTCCTCGATGACGGCGCGCTCTTCGGACCCCAGGAGCGACAGATCCGGAGCCACCCCCATCTCGAGCTCAGGAAACTCCGCCTCCCCGGGCGTCCCCACCAACTCGACCCCGTCGCGCCGGACTTCATCGGGTGGTTCGGATGAGCAACCCAACGCAGACAGAGCGAAAATCACCAGCCATCGTCGACTCGATTGCATGACGCGCGAGTGTAGACGCTACCCCCCTCACCCCGCCAGTGCGTCCCCCAAGAAGTCATAAACCCGCCGGATCCGCCGGTTCGTCTTGAGCTCCGAGTGCGCGGTCAGCCACATCGGAAGCTTCGCTAGCTCCAGCTCCGGAAGAATGCGCCGAACGCGAGGTTCCGCGTCACCGATTTGGGCTTGCATGAAACCGATCCCCAACCCCTCCACCACCATGCGCCACGCCACCACCTGATCGTCCGAGCGAAACGGAAAGAAGTGACGGTCGACCTCCACACCTGCTGCCTGAAACCCGCGGATCACCGTATCGTCGCGGTCGTACCCAACCACGTCGTGGTCCAGTAGCTCTTCGATGTTCGAAGGACACCCACGCCGTGCGAGATAGCCCTCCGAAGCGAACGTACCCATTTCGATCTCCCCCATCCTGCGCGTGACCACGTCAGCCTGCGTCGGTCGAAACATCCGAATCGCAATATCCGCCTCGCGCTCCAACAGATTGTCGGTCGCGTTCGACGCCACCAACTCGATTTCGATTTCGGGCTCGGCTTCGCGAAGCCGGACGAGGATTGCAGGCAGCGTATAGGTGGCCATGATTTCGCTCGCCGTAATCCGAACGACCCCGGCGACCGATTCGGACCGCCCCTCGGCTGCAAGTGCGAGACGGTTCGCGGCTCCCGCCATGGAGCGTGCATGCTCGAGCAGGTCCATTCCCGTCTCGGTGAGAGCCAGGCCGCGCGAGGTTCGACTGAAGAGCTGGACGCCGAGCTGCGATTCGAGGGCTTGAACCTGCCGCCCCGCCGTGGGCTGGCTCATCCCAAGAACCCTGGCGGCCCCCGAAAGAGACCCCTCGGCGGCCGCGGCGACGAACACCTGAAGGCTGTCCCAGTCGAACTCAACGGCCACGGCTCAGTCCATTCACATATGCATATCTAACACTCATATTTAGTGTATTTACCATCATTTATGAATGCCTACAATCTCCCCATCAGCGGCGCACCGAGCGCCAACCAAGGAGGACCCCATGGAACAAGAAGTATTGGTAGTTGGAGCGAACGGGCGTGTCGGCCGCGCATCGGTGCAGGCCTTTCTCGACGCGGGCTGGAAGGTCCGCGCCTTCGTACGGAGCGGATCGGCAGACCGAGTTCGGAGCGGCGTCACGGTCTTCGAAGGAGACGCCTTCGATGCGCAAGCCGTTGCCGCGTCCGCCGAAGGCGTCGACGTGATCGTGAACGCCCTCAACCCACCGTACGAGCGCTGGGCCACCGACGTCCCTCGCATCACCGAAAGTATCCTGCACGCTGCGAAGGCCAGCCAGGCGACCGTGATTCTTCCTGGCAACGTCTACAACTACGGCGAAGGCATGCCGCTGCGCCTTCGCGAAGATACCCCCCACGCACCAACGACCCGAAAGGGAACCCTGCGCGAGGAGATGGAGGACGCATACCGCAAGGCCGCCACCGAGGGCGTTCGCACGATCGTAGTTCGCGCCGGCGACTATATCGAGCAACAGGAAACCGGCAACTGGTTCGACAGCTACATCAGCAACAAGGTGCACAAAGGCGTCGTGACGTACCCGGGTCCCCTCGATCGCGTTCACTCATGGGCATTCCTCCCGGATTTCGCCCGCGCAATGGTCGAGCTCGCAGAAGTCCGCTCCACACTCGACGATTTCGAAACCTTCGGCTTCCCCGGCTTCTCTGTCACCGGCGCCGAGCTCATCAGCGCAATCGAAACCGCAGTCGGTCACCCACTCAAAGCAAAGACATTCCCCTGGCCAATCATCCGAATGATGAGCGTATTCAGCGCACCGATGCGCGAGGTCATCGAGATGAGGTATCTATGGGATGTTCCGCACGGCGTGGATGGGAGCAAGCTCGAACGCGCGCTTCCCGGATTCCGGGCGACTGAGTTCAACGTGGCGATTGGCGATGCCCTTGGAGAGCAGGGGGCCGCCACGGGCACGGCCTATCGCCGCGGCGCCTTGAAAATGAAAGCAGAGACGCAATGAAACCCCTCAACCGTCCAGCATCGCCGCCAGCCGTAACACCGTCTTCCAGTTCCGAAGCGTGCTCGTGGTTCCGAGCTTCGAGTCGAAGAAACACCGCATTCCCACTCTGAATGTACGTCCGGACATCCTCACACCCCGCCTCGACGAAAATCGAGGCCAGCTCCGCCATTGGCAACATGTTCTTCCCACTCACATTGATGCCGCGGAGTAGGGCGACATGGAGCGGCGCAAGCTCGGTGGCAGGCATCGGCACAGCCTAGCCCGAGATGGCCAACTTGGCTTTTCCCAGAAAAACCCTTTCATGGTAGACCGAACCCACACGGGAGGTGGCCGCCATGGACGATGTTCGTTTCCTGCGTGTTTTGTGGCTCGTGACCCTGACCCTCGGTCTCGCAGGCACGATGACGGGTTGTCCGGGGGACGAGCCTTTCTGTTCGGAAGACTGCGAGGCTGATGAGGATTGCGTCGACGGGACCTGTGTGACTGTACACGTCGGGACGGGCGGCTCCGGCGGCGCGGGCGGCGCGGGCGGCGTGGGCGGCGTGGGCGGCTCCGGCGGGATGGCCGGTTCTAGTGGGTGTGCAAGCGCGACCGGTGAGAGTCTCCGCATGCTCCTCGACTGGACCGAATACGGTGAAGGCAACCTCAATGTCGGCGCGACCACACCCAACGCGCCCACCAACGTCATCGCGGCGAACTACATGGAAGACGACGCCGATCTCAACTGCACCCACAGTGGTGATGCACCGATTCAAGGTGGTGGTGCGACCGAGGAAATGCTCTGCAATCGGCCCATGGCCGGCACCTACTCCATCCAAATCGACAACGAGGAGGCGGAGGACATTCCGTTCGAGCTTCTCGTGACCATCGACGGCAGGGACATTCCCATCGTTCCCGCTCCGCCAAACACCGTGGCCGCGTCCAGCAAGGTCAACGTGACGTTCTGCCTGGAGTGAGACCGCTCCCCATGAGCCGCCACCCCTAAGAAAGCGGCACCACCAACTCAAACCCCTTGCTCCACCGCTTCCCCATCCGAACCGCTGAAAAGTCCGAATCAATCGTCAAGATCCGCCGCACATCGAGCCGCTCCGCCATTGCCACAATCGACGCGTCGACAATCCCAAGCCCCAGGTCCGCAAACTTCTTGTCCACCTGCGCCGCCCGCTCCACGTCTTCCAAACTCACCGGCTCATACGCGTACGCCCCCTGCGTGACCTCTTTCAGCAGCCGCGACATGTCCTCCCGCCGCTTCCTCAGGTGCCAATCCACTTCGGCAAGCACGAGCCCCGGCACGATGGCCGGCCGCGCATCCTTGAGCGCATTCGCGTACGCCTCATCCCCGGCAAGCGCGTAGAGCCACGCCCCCGTGTCCAAAATCAGCGGCCCCAAACTCACCCGTCAAAGTCCCCAAACTCGTCCGCCTCGAGCGCCTTCCGCTCCGCCCTGCTCAAGCTCAACCACCCAACAGACGGCCCTCCGCGCCGCCGATACGCCGCAGTCACCATCCGAACCCCCCGCCGAATCAGCTCCGACTGCGACACGCCTTCACGCCGGCTCGCCTCCCGCAACGCCTGCTCATCCTCATCGGTCAACACCACCGTCGTCCGCAATGCCATATCTTCCATATACTCGCCGCCAGGACCCACCGCAAACCCCCATCTTCGGTGCGATTCCGAACTCAATCAGAACCCCCGGCATCATCCGCCAGCACGTGCACGGTGATCAGGGCGGACGACCTACCCCCCTCTCCGCACCGCCATAAACTCCCGCCCGTACTCGAGCTCCGCCTCAAATTGATTGTGCGCCCGACACCGAAGCTCAACGTTCCCCGCACTGTGGGGCCCGGCCCTCCCATAGGGAACGCAGTGATGAAACTCGACCTGCCAAGCCGACCCGCAGCGCCGCCCCTCACCATCCACGAACGCACACCGCCCCTCATCGCGCCTGAACACCTCGCGCCGAACCTGCGCCGGAATCGCCCGCTTCCTCCCGCCACCTTTCTTCCGCCCAACGCGTGGTTTGTCCGTAAGCGCTCCTTTCTTCTTCTTCGTCTCGGCTAGCAACACGTCCAACGCTCGCTCGATGACCGCGGCGGGATCCCCATCGGGAATCTGGTGACTCAGCAAGCCCTGCAGCTCCGCAAGCTCGTCCCGCGCCTTCTGACCGATGGTCACCTGGAGCTTGTAACGGCGAGGGGAGAGTGGAGTAGTCAGACCCCTCGGCTTGCGCGCCGGCACTCCAAGAGCTCGTTTATTCAAAGGCTCGGCCGGTTGTTGCGTCGTGTTCCCGGCGCAGTCCGCGCGCTGCTCGGGCAGCGCACGGATCATGGCCGCCACATCAGCCTTCGGAGCAATCTCCGCAATGAGCTCATCAATCTCCCGCATGCTCCGATGCTTCGCCCGCCGCAGCACCTCCCGATGGTTCTCTTCGGTAAGGTGCCCCGCCAGCTGATGCACCCCACTCAGATGCAGCTCCCCCCGCCGAACCATCTCCAAAATGCAGGGAAAACGACAGGTCGTGCGACCTGCTCGAATGCGCCTGGCAGCCACAGCCTCCGACATCCGAAACCGCTTCGTACAAAACGCAAACATCGAGGGGTACGCATGCTCGAGGTACAGCTTCCGCCGATCGATCTCTCCAATGTAAACCAGCAAATCGGCTGTACAGCTTCGGTCCTTGCTGACGAGCGCAGCGAAGTCCCCAAGCAGTCGCCCCTTCCCAACACCCCGCACCGCTGCCGCATCCACCGCCCCAACACTCACGTCCAAACTCGCGTCCATACCTTCTGACAAAGCACACCGCGTGCCAACGACCACGCAAGTCATTCCAAGCACCTAGCCGCACGCCAACGCCGGATTGCCCTGACTCCGCCGGCGCCCGCCAGCCAGGCGGTCGCCCTCGCCCATCCGACGCAGCCGCGCACCGCCCGGGTCCACTAGTCAGGGCTTGAGCATCAAATCCCCCGAGGACGACCCACGCGCTGTCGAGTCCGAGCAGACGACAGGCAACGGCCCCGCTTCGGCAACGAGGCGGGGCTTTGTCGTACCCAAAGCGCCTAACCGCACCGCCCTTAGGTGGCTAGTCAGTCAATGACCAGCAGGCTAGTCGGTTTCGGAATCAGGACTTCGTCCTCCTCGCGAAACGAAAGGTCGGCGAGACAAGGGTCATCGTCGCGGTCCCGGTCACAGGAAGTCGCACGACAGCTTTGGAAGGCAGGCGCCGATGCTCTGACAGCAGACGAATTCGAGCCCAAGCGTGCTCGAACACTGCGAATCATCGGTACAGTCGTCCCCAATACTCCCGGGGTCGACGGTGCCGCTTCGTCCGGAGGCGCAATCGTCCAACGCCTCGAACTCAGCGGCGCATCCACTGCAATTGCCGCTGCCGTACAAGCAGTCGCCCCAGGTAGCGACTTCAGCGGGACAACTGTCATACTCGGCGAAGAGTGTCTGCGAGCACATGGAGACGCAGGTCTCGATAGCTCCAGCCGGCGCCGGCCCCACGGTCGTGACGCAACCGCAAGTGATCTCGCAGTAGGTTTGGCCCTGAGTGTTCGACCCGGTCGCCGCGTCACCGCAGCCAACGAGCAACGCCAGGGAGCACAGACACACAGCAATAGCTAACAGCTTTCGCATACCACCATCTCCAATCGTTCAGGCCAACGCGGAAGATAGCGTTCGTGTGAGTACCGCGTCCATACGTAATTGTTCAACCGAACGTCCGCGCAAACATTGCGCCAGGGACTGATTCTGTTCTCCGGAACGATGTCCGAAACTGGCATACGCAATTGTTTCACACGGCGAAGAAGTGTTGGCAAAGCCCCCATCGCTTCAAGACACCAGAATCAGGGCGGCGTCGGATCGGCACAACCTTACAAGAACGGGCCGAGCGGCCTGTTTCGCGCCATACTCACGCGACCGTGCAGCGCAGCATCAGCCTACGAGCCCTCGTGCTCACCCTCGCGTACGTCGTCGCATCCGCCGCCGGGTGCGGAGACACCTCGTCTTCCTCAGGCCCCGAAGAGCAAGTCGAGTGCGACGCCGAGCCCATCGTTCGCACCACCGACGAAGGCGTGGAGTTCGTTCGCACGCCGAGCGGCTGCTTCGAAGGCCTGCAGGGTTTCGCGTACGAGCTCAAGACAGTCGAGATCGACGGCCTCCGCCAAGGATACGTCGACGAAGGACGAGCAGACGCCCCCGTGGTCTTGCTCCTCCACGGCCAGCCAACCTGGGCGTATCTCTATCGCAAGATGATCCCCGTGCTGGTCGACGCGGGCTACCGAGCCATCGCGATGGACCACCTCGGCATGGGCTTCTCCGACAAGCCCATCGACATCGCCGACTACTCCTATCTCGGCCACATCGACCGACTCGAAAAGTTCACCGAGGCGCTGGGCCTGCGCGACATCACCCTC
>QMMB01000029.1 GCA_003647035.1 Deltaproteobacteria bacterium
GAGGCCGCCCGCTAGCCTTCGAAGCGTGTGGAAAACCGTCGGCGAGGCCTCCGATTTCGACCGTCCGAACTTCGCGGTGTGCGTCGGTTTTAACGCTTAAACGCCTGAAACCAGGACCGATTTATCTGCTGGCCTCTGCGGTCGCCAAACCGGGGCGACTCCGCTCCCGAACCTGTGGACGGCCTGTGGGTAACTTCGTGCGGACGGCGGTTCGGCTCGGGCCAGCTACGGGAGGGCGTCCCTTCGGATCGCTTAACCCCTAGAAATTTGTTTGCGAAACCGCACAAAGCCACTTGTCAGCAACGAAAAACCTAGGCATACATGGCGCCGTGGCTGTCTGGGGCTTCTTTTGGGGGCCTTTCTATTGGATCGACGGGGCAGGTCACAGAGCTAGGAGGGAATTATGGTAGCGGGCAAGCGAATGACGAAAGCCCAGATCATGAGCGAGCTGGCCGACAAGAGCGGCCTCACCAAGAAGGAAATTACGGGCGTCTTCGATGCACTTCGAGAGCTTGTGAAAAAAGAGCTTGGACGCCGTGGCCCGGGGGAGTTTGTCATTCCCGATATGATCAAACTAAAGGTGCGCAAGATTCCGGCGAAACCCGCTCGGATGGGACGAAATCCGGCAACCGGCGAGGAGATGATGCTTCCGCCCAAGGCCGCGTCCAAGAAGATCCGTGCAACGCCTCTCAAGAAGCTCAAGGACCTCGTCCTCTGAGTCATTGAGAAAACACGAATCGAGAAAAAGGGGCCATCAGGGCCCCTTTTTTGTTGGCCGTGTGCGTCGTGGACTGGCGCCACGGAGGCGGCCTTCTGCGTAGCTGAGAATGAAGCGAATCTGATCGGCGTCGAGCGTGAAAGACACGCGGATGCGATCGTCTTCCGGTGTGAGCTCCATCCGCCGCAGCCTCTTACCAAAGCCCGCGAGCGTCATGATGAGTTGCTGCGAATAGAACTGCGCGACTTTCTTCCAGTACACCGCCGCGGCCTGCGCGAGGCTGTCCGAACCGTACGTCGCGAGCACGGTGACCGTCGCTTCATCCGGACCGGTTTCGCGCACTGCGATGCGGAGCCGGACCGGTATGTGCCGAATGTTGCCCATCACGAACCGGTGCACGCCTTCCACCTCGAGCGAAATCACTTCTTCGGGCCCCATCGATAGCAACGCGTCTGGCCCACGCGCCGTGACGAGTCCTTCCTCGTCGGCGTCTCGAAGCTCGCGGGCTTTCGTCATCGCGAGGACGCGTTGGAGATCTTGGCGCCGGGTGATGCTGAAGTGGTGCGCGCTTAGGAGCGCGATCGTACGCGGCGTTTGATCGAGATTGTGCCAACGTGCAGTGGGCACGCCGTACCGCTGTTTCCAACGCACCCCTTTGCCGCGCGAACGGGCCAGGCGGCCGACGCTCTTGCGCGTGAACGTGGCATCCCGGCGGTGCCGCCCCGCAAGCACGAGCTTGGAGCGCTCCAGATTGGGCGTTGCGACCAGGAGCCGATCGAGATCTGCCACAGGGTCGATGCCCGATCCGAGGAGGAGCAACTGCCAGTCGGGAATACCCTGCAAAAAGCTGGTGACATCAGGGGCAAGCGGCGATTCACGCACGCGCCTCATGTCGACGCGGAGGGCCAGTTGAGCACCGGGCGGGATGCGGGAGGGGCCGGTGAGGGCAGAAGCGGCGACCGGGCTTGTATCAGCGTCAGTGTCAGCGTCGGTGTCAGCGTCAGTGTCAGCGTCGGTGTCAGTGTCGGCGCCAGCGTCCGTGAGCATCGGGACGCCGGCGTCTGAGATGGGGTCCTGCTCGTCTTGGCCGGGCGCGCGCGACCACCTGGGGTCTGGGGCGCCTTGGGGCAGGGGCGGGGTCGGGGCTGCCGCCACCTCCATCTCTCCCGTCAAACCGAACTCGACCTCTGTAGGTAGTGTCAGCTCGAAGTCGAAGTCGAACTGGGCGGTGGCGCTTGCGAGGTACGCGAACGCTGCGAGGTGGACGGCTGCCGATGCCACGAGTCCTAGCGTCGTGGAAAACGCTTCGAGGTGTTGACCCGTGCTCATCCTAATGACACTTCCTAGCAGAACACGGCTGTGCGGCGCACACGACGAGCTTTGTTGGAGTCCTGCGGTGTGCTTGTTGGCGCGGTCGGCGTTTTGTCACTTCGGTCGTTCTTCTCATTCTGGTCGTTCTGGTTGTTCTGGGGCCTGCCCACCGGTTGCAGTCTCGATGAGGCCCTTGGTTCGATCGAGGTCGGGCTCCCCGTGGAGCAGCGCGATCTCGGTCCACCGCGTCGGGTCTTCGCCAAGCGCTTTGTCTCTCCGATACAGTCTGCACCTGGCTTGGAGGGCGCGCGTCTCGGCTACCTGCGAGCGGGCGCGCTCCTTCACTCCACCACGACCGAGCCGCTTGGGTACGATGGATGCGAGGGTGGCTGGTACGAGCTGGACACCGGCGGATTCTCTTGCCGTGGGCGAGACATCCTCGTGTTCTCAGGGGAGCGGCTTCCCGAGCTGCGTGCGCGTCAACCGGATCGCGAGGCGCCGATGCCCTACGAGTACGCGACAGTTCGCCGAAAGACTCCACTCTACAAGCGGCTGCCGCACGCGGACGAGCTCTACACGGTGCCTAGCGATGTCCCGGATGCCGGCGTCGGTCCCGCGTCCGCGTCACCGATCGACAATCCGCTCGTCCTGCGTGTCCTGAGGCCGGGGTTCTACGTAAGTTTGGACCGCACGTTCGAAAAAGATGGCGAGACTTACTGGCGCACCCAGCAAAACGGATTCGTGCCCGCCGGGCGCATGCGGCAAAAGGAGTGGAGCGCGTTCCACGGGCAAGCGCTCGACGGTTCGCGATGGAATCTTCCCGTGGCGGTGACCCGCAGCGAGAAGACCCCGCTCTACCGAGTCAACGACCGGGAGAAGCTTCGGCCGACTCGCGAGCACCTCGAGCGCCGGTCCTGGCTCGCGGTGCGGTCACGCCGGCTCGTCGGTGGGGTCAGGTACCTGGTCGTGGGGGATGGCGACCTCGTCCGTGAGGCCGATGTTCTGGTGGTTCAGCCGAGCGCGCCGCCTGAACAAGTCGGGGAGGGGGAGCGCTGGATAGACGTAGACCTCACGCATCAAGTTCTGGTGGGCTACGAGTGGAAGCAGCCCCGCTACGTGACCCTCGTCTCGACCGGGCGGACCAGGACCCCGAGTCCCGAGCTGAACTATCGGACGCCCAAAGGCCTCCACCGCATTCGGGGCAAGCACCTGACAGCGACCATGGACGACGACGAGCCCGGCGAGCCGCCGTATTCGCTCGAGGACGTGCCCTACGTCATGTATTTCAGGGGCGCGTATGCGTTCCACAGCGCGTTCTGGCACGACCGATTTGGTCGGCCCCGCAGCCACGGTTGCATCAACCTGGCACCGCTCGACGCCAAATGGCTCTACAACTGGGCGGGGCCTGATCTACCGGAGACCTGGCATGGGGGGTCGGCCACCGAGGAGAATCCCGGGACTTGGGTCTACGTTCACGGGGACACCCCCTAAAACCGGCTGCGGTGGGCTTTGCGCGGCTACTTGGCCAGCGCGGCTCGAACTGCCTTGAGCAGCTTCTGGCCGGCCGGGCCAACGTCCTTCGCCACTGCATCCGGAACGCCCTTTTCTCGGTCCTTGAACTTCTGGAGCTCCGCCGGGCTGGGGTCGTGGATGTCGTAGCCGTAGCGGACTAGGTTCTTCAGTAGAATTGGCTCCATCTTGCGGACTTGCTCTCGACCCCAGACGGTAAGGTCGTCGTAGGGGGGGTTCACGAGACCCTTCTGAATGGCGGGGGGCAGCGTGTCGAACCACTTCTTCGAGTAGACGACGATGCCCGGCTGGTACGAGTGTCGCGAGAGGAACAGATTGCGTTCGTCGTCGTCGAGGCCCTGGTACCACGTGGTGGCCATCGCGAAGAGCGGAGTGTTGTCGAACCCATCGACGACGCCCGTCTGTAGGCTCGTCATCGTATTGGCGACGTCGATCGTGACGGGGCTCGCCCCAAGCGCTTTGTATGCAGCCACGTGGGCCAACGCCTCCTGTGACCGGTAGCGAATGCCCTTCATGTCGTCCGGGCTCCGGATGGGCCGCCTGCTAAAGTAGGAGCGGAAACCGTTCTCTCCCCACAGAGCGAAGACGAGCTTCTGCTTTTTGAGGATCGCGCGGACCTGTTTCAGCACTGCGGGGTCATCGAGAGCCTTGTCCGCCTGCTCGACCGTCTCGAACAGGTAGGGCGCCTCGAGGACGTTGACCTCGCGGACAATCGAGCTCAATCCGCCCACGGAGCCGGCGAAGCCCTGCTTGCTGCCCATTTGGGTCCGCCGCGCCAACGATCGCTCGTTCGAGCTACCGAGGCGCAGCTTCACCTTCACACGGCCGCCGGTCTCTTCTTCGACGTACTTCTTCAGACGCTTGAGCTGCAACGCCCAAGGACTGCCCGGGGGGACGACCGACCCCATCTCCAATACGTAGTCCTGGGCCGATGCCGGAGCGGGCCCGGCGAACGGGCCAAACAGGCCAACGAGAAAGGAAAGGGCGAGAAACGCCACAGCACAGATCATGGACTTACGCATTCGATTCTCCTCGTCTGGGGCGGCCCAGTAGACGACGCGGTGGCCGTGCTTATTCAGATCAGAAAATGTCGTCGACGTCGGCCATCAACTTCTTGGCCTTGCGTTGCTCGCACTGATTCTCGGGGATGATCCCGGGGACCGAGTTCGGGTCGCCATTGAGGACGTATTGGACGAGCTCTTCGAAGAGCGGGCGGTTGTCTTGCTTCACTGCCCATTCTTCAGCCATCAGGATGCGCGTGCCGAAATAGTTGGGATGCGCGTCGATCGAGACGTTGAAGTGTGCAGCCGACTTGTTCATGTCGCCGCCGGCGAAGCCGGGCGCTTTGGCGTAGAAGATGCCGAAGTAGCGGTCGGGTGCCTGGTACCAGTAGAGCGGATCCTCATCGAGGCAGAACTCCATGATCGCGCGGATCTCGTCCTTGTACGAAAGCAGGGTCGCGAAGCTCTCGAGGATGGCCCAGCGGCCCATGTTCGAAGACCGCCAGTAGAGGGCCGGGACTGCCCTGGCGCTGAGGACGCTGATCGCGTCCTCGATGCGCTCGCCACTCGCCATCTTATCGGCAAAGGCTGACGACATCGCCGACAGCGCGCGCTCCGCTGCTTTGGTGCCCTCCTCGTGAGTGTTCTTGTAGAGCAGAGGGTTGTCTTCGTCCGGACGAAGAAAGCAGTCTGCATAATAGTAGATCGCGTGCGAGAGGTTGGTGAGCGCCTCCGCGTCTGAGGGATCGAGCTCGGTTGCCTCGGTCCACGCGTCGACGGCGGCCTTGGCCTGTGCCTTATCTCCGCGGTTCGCCCACGCTGTGGAGGCGGCCTCCAAGAGCGCCACCACCTTCACCTGGGCGGCGTCATCGAGCTGAGTGGAGTCTGAGGTCGTGTCCCACGCGGTCTCACGGGTCGACCCACAACTGGCCACCAGGGCAGCCATGCATACTAGGGCAACCCAGTGCCCGATCTTCAACGAACTCATCATGCTTTTCCTCCTGCTCCCCGGCCCAAGCGGCAGGGCTACCGACGGGGCATACCAAGAGGGCTTTCTTCCTGTCAACGACGCAAAGCTCCAAGCCGTCGGTTTGCTTGCGGGGGGTGGGGCGCTGTGGTAGGTGGCTGCCTGAAAATTTGGTTTGCCTCTCCTGGGTGGGCCGCCACGGCCCGCCCGTTTTCCGTTTAGGGACCCCGAGCAGAAATTGACCCACGCTACTGAACAACTCGTCAACGCGTTGGAGCCATTAATCGACCCAATTTGCCGTGCCCACGGGGTCGAGCTGGTCGTCGTACGCTGTTTGAGGGAGCCGGCTGGGGTCGTCATTCGGGTCATCATTGACCGGGACAGCCCAGGTGCGGAGGTCGGCAGTGGGATATCACTGGAGGATGGCACCGGGGTCAGTCGGGACGTATCCACCTCATTGGACGTCCACGATGATTTGTTTCCTTCCGGGGGGTACCGTCTCGAGGTGAGCTCTCCTGGGCTCGCGCGGCCTCTGGTCAAGCTCAGCGACTTTGAACGATTTTCGGGTCGCGAGGTCGAAGTGCGAACACGAGCACCAATCGAACGGCAGCGCCGCTTCAGCGGGAAGCTGCTTGGGGTCGTCGAACAGAGCATCGAGCTCGACCAAGACGGCCAGGTCCTTTTGATTCCACACGTGGACATCGCGGAAGCGAACCTCGTGTATCGATTCTCGAACTAGGTGGGTAGATGGCCATGCAGCAAAGCGCGCTCTCCCTTCAGAACGTCATTGAACAGGTCAGCCAGGAGAAGGGCATCGACGCCAAGATTCTGGTGGAGGCGACCGAGCAGGCGATTCTGACGGCAGCCAAAAAAACCTTCGGGCCCGATCGGGAGCTCGAAGCGAGGTTCAACAAGGAAACCGGGGCAGTCGATCTGTTTCAGTACATGACCGTCGTGGAGGCGGTGGAAAACAGCGAGCAGGAGATCACGGTCGAAGAGGCGCAGACCTACGGGCTCGAAGCCGGGCTCGGCGAGGAGCTCGGCTTTCAGATTTTTTACCTTCCCGAGGACCGCGAGAAAGCGCGCGAACAAGACAAGCAGTTCGGCGAGCTGCTCGGCATCGACCAGAGCCGGAGCCGTTTCGGGCGTATCGCTGCGCAGACCGCCAAGCAGGTCATCATCCAGCGCGTCCGGGATGCCGAGCGCGACCGCGTCTACGCCGAATACAAAAGTCGCCAGGGTGAGATCATCACCGGCGTCGTGCGTCGCTTCGAGCGTGGCTCAAACATCATCGTCGACCTCGGCCGAGGCGTGGAGGCCGTGCTGCCGCCGCGTGAACAGACGCCGCGCGAAAGCTACCGCCCCGGGGACCGCATCGTGGCCCTCTTGAAGGATATCGACCGCGAGGCCCGCGGGCCGCAGATCATCCTTTCCCGTACCGACGTCGGGATTCTCGTGAAACTCTTCGAAATGGAGGTTCCCGAGATCTATGAGGGCATCGTGCGAATCGTAGCCGCCGCCCGCGAGCCGGGCGCCCGCTCGAAGATTGCGGTGAGCAGCCGGGATTCCGATGTCGACCCGGTGGGAGCTTGTGTGGGCATGAAGGGATCACGCGTGCAGGCCGTGGTCCAGGAGCTTCGCGGCGAAAAAATCGATATCGTGCCGTGGGACCGTGACCCGGCTCGCTTTGTTTGTAACGCCATCGCTCCCGCGGAGGTCGTGCGTGTCGTCATCGACGAGGGTAACTCCAACATGGAGCTCGTGGTGCCGGACGCGAAGCTCTCCCTGGCGATTGGCCGGCGTGGCCAGAATGTGAGACTCGCTTCGCAGCTCAGCGGCTGGAGGCTCGACATCGTCAGCGAGTCCCGCTTTCAGCAGATCGAGGAAGAGGCGATGGCTGCACTGTCACGGCTCGGCACGGACGAAGAACTCTCCCGGTCGCTCTACCGCATGGGCTTCCGAAGCCTGGACGAGGTCGTCGAGGCGAGCGAGGCCGAGCTTGCCTCGGTGCAGGGGCTTTCAGCCGACGATGTGCCGAAGCTGCGCGAGGACGCGGCTGCGGCGACGGAAGAGCTTCGCCAGGAAAACTTGGCCGCGATGGCCGATCGGACCGAGGCGCCTTCAGAGCGCGACAAACTTCTGCTCGTACGAGGAGTCAACTCACGCATGGCCGATCAGCTCGAGCAGAACGGTTATGCGTCCGTAGACGCGATTGCAGCCGAAGAGGACACCGATCGCCTCGCGATCAAGTCAGGGCTCGGCGCATCCAGGGCGCAGGCACTCAAGGCTGCCGTCGCAGAGTTCGTGGGGACCGAGTGGCCGCCGGTCGACGTGAAGATGCAAAAGAGCATCGCCGCGGCGAAGGAAGAGGCAGCGCGCTTGGAGGCGGAAGCGGCTGCGGCGGCAGAGGCAGAGGCGGCGGCAGAGGCGGCGGCCGAAGCGGTGGCAGCAGCGGAGGCAGCAGCAGAGGCACCAGCAGGCGCAGAGCCCGGGGCAGAGCCAGCGGCAGAGCCAGCGTCCGAGACCCCAGGGGAGACCAAGCAGGAGTAGGCGTCGATGCTGGGTGTCATGGGTCAGAGTGCACGAGAGAAGCCTTCGCGGCGGATGTGTGCCGGGTGCGGTAGCCGCGCCGCGCGCGAGGAACTGGTGCGCCTGGTCGTCGGGGACAGCGCGCCGTTCGTGGCCGTCGATCTTGGCCGCCGGCTCGGTGGCCGGGGCGTGTCGGTTCATCCGAAGAAGGCCTGTGTCCGCTCGGCCGCGCTCCGCGGCGGATTGGCGCGCGCGCTTCGCGGCGTGGCCCGGCTCGAGCCCGAGAGCATCGAGCGGATGCTCGTGGAGCAATATGAACAACGCGCATTGGGTCTGCTCAGCGCGGCCCAGCGTTCGCGAAACCTCGCTCTCGGGGGTGATGCGGTTCGCGCCGCTTTGAAGGCAAACAAAGGGGATCTCTTGATCCGCGCAAAGGATTCACGTGGCCGCGGGGATGAGCTCGCGCACACGGCAACGGCGCTTGGTTGCGCGACAGCCGCTTGGGGGACAAAGGCCAGCTTGGGGGACGTCTTCAGTCGTTCGAAGCTGGGCGTTCTCCTGATTACGGATCGGGGCATCGCGGCTGCGATCCTGGATTGCCTGTCGCACGTCGAGGCCCTAACGGAGGATGGATGAGTAAGGTTCGAGTCTACGAGGTCGCTCGAGAGTTGGGGGTCGAGAACCGCGACCTGATCCAGCGAATTGCGACTCTAGGGATCCAGGTGCGCAATCACATGAGCGTCCTCGACCCGGTCGAAGTGGACCGTATCAAACGCTCGCTTGGCAGGGACCGCAGTGAAGCGATGGTCGAAGAGCGCATTCGGCCTACCGTCGTC
This sequence comes from Deltaproteobacteria bacterium, assembly GCA_003647035.1. GTDB lineage: Bacteria > Myxococcota_A > Polyangia > Polyangiales > Houyiibacteriaceae > SG8-38. Next base: position 8,893 of record QMMB01000029.1, read on the forward strand.
CGTCGCAAGCGACGCAGGCAGGCCGAAGAGCCAGAGGCCGAGGTCGTGGAGGCGACTGCGTCCGCACCGGTTGTTGCGGCGCAGCCCGCCGAGCCGGCACCGGCCACTCCGGCCCGAGAGCCCGAGGTGGTGGCGCCCGTGCCCGCCGAGCCTGTCGCGCCCGTCCCCGTGTCGGTCGCCCCGGCGCCACCTCAGGAACAGCGCGAGGTGGAGCCGACGCCCGTGCCCAAGCCAGCCGGGCCGCCTGCTGAGCCCGAGGAGCAGGCTCGCTTTGCTCATGACGCGCTGCCGCCGGGCGTGATGCGTCGCGGTAAGGCTAAGGCGCCGAGTGCAACGCCGCTTTCCGAAGGGGCGCGCCGTCGCATCGTTGCCGAACACGCCGCGCAGCGCGAGCAGCACGCGCCACGTCGTCGCGAGATCCGCGGCCGTTCGTCGATTGGTCCAACGGGCCGTCCGCAGGGGCGCCCGGGCAAGAAGCGCCTGCAGCCGGGCAAGAAGCCTAAGCAGACCGAGATCACGGTGCCTAGCGCGCAGAAGCGTGTGATTCGCATCGATGACAACGTTCAGCTTCAGACGCTTGCACAACGAATGAGCCTCAAAGCGACCGACGTCTTGATGAAGCTGATGGAGCTTGGCGTGTCGGGCGTTCACATCAACAGCACGCTCGACGCAGACACCGCTGCGGTCTTGGCCGGCGAGTTCAACTACGAGGTCGAGAACGTCGCACGGAGCGAGGACGAGCTCGTCGGCGACGCCCGCGGTGAGTTCGAGGACAAGGCCGACGACCGAGGGCACCGGCCTCCGGTCGTCACCGTCATGGGTCACGTCGACCACGGAAAGACCTCCCTTCTGGACAAGATTCGCCAGGCGGACGTCGTTGCTGGCGAGGCCGGCGGCATCACGCAGCACATCGGCGCGTATCGCGTCGACACCGACCGGGGCACGGTCGTGTTCCTCGATACGCCCGGTCACGAAGCATTCACAGCAATGCGTGCCCGTGGCGCCCAGGCTACCGACATCGTCATTTTGGTGGTGGCCGCGGACGACGGCGTCATGCCCCAGACCAAAGAAGCGGTGGCCCACGCTCAGGCGGCCAACGTGCCGATTGTCGTGGCGGTCAACAAGATCGACAAGCCAGAGGCCAACGCCGACACGGTAAAGAACGAGCTCGCCGCCCTCGGTCTACAGCCCGAGGATTGGGGTGGGGAGACGATCTTCATTCCGTGCTCCGCTATTACGGGTGAAGGTGTCGACAGCCTCCTCGAAAACGTTCTGCTTCAGGCGGAGCTTCTCGAGCTCACCGCGAATTCGAACATCCCTGCCGAGGGTGTCGTGCTCGAGGCCTACCTCGACAGGGGACGAGGTCCTGTTGCTAACGTCTTGATTAGAGACGGTTCTTTGGATGCGGGCGACTACGTCGTGGCCGGCAGCTCCTGGGGCCGTGTTCGCGCGATGACCGATGACCGTGGCAACCAGCTTTCGACCGCGGGCCCGGCCACGCCGGTCGAGGTGCTCGGCTTGGCGGAGCTTCCGGCCGCCGGCGACCTCTTCTATCAGGTCACCGACCAGCGCAAGGCCCAACAGGTGGCCGGGGCGCGCAAGAAGCCCGGGGCAACCGTCGCCGCACCGGCAGCCGGTCTTCGGGGCCTCGACCAGTTTCAAGCCCTCATGCAGAGCGGCGAGGTCCAGGAGCTTCCGCTCGTGGTCAAGGCCGATGTCCAGGGTTCGGTAGAAGCGCTCCACGGCGCACTCACCGACCTCGGGACCGAGAAGGTCAAGGTCAACGTCATTCACTCTGGCGTGGGCGGCATCACCGAGAACGACGTGATGCTCGCGAGCGCATCGCAAGCCATCGTCCTCGGCTTCAACGTGAGGCCTCAGGGCAAGGCGTCGTCGACTGCCAAGAAACAGTCGGTCGAGATCCGAACCTACAGCGTCATCTATGAGGCCATCGACGAGGTGAAGGCGGCGATGAAGGGTCTCCTCGCGCCGACGATCGTCCAGGAGGACCTTGGCAAAGCGGAGGTTCGGCAGACGTTCGGCATCCCGAAGATCGGCACCATCGCGGGGTGCATGGTGCTCGAGGGCAAGATCAACCGTGGTGCGAAAGCGCGTCTCGTACGCGACGGCGTGGTCGTGTGGGAGGGTTCGATGGGCTCGCTCCGCCGCTTCAAGGAAGACACCAAAGAAGTCCAGTCCGGCATGGAGTGCGGGATCGGCTTGCAGGGCTTCAACGACATCAAAGAGCAAGACATCATCGAGTGCTACCAAGAGAAGCAGGTCGAGGCGACACTCGAGTGAGCTGAGCGCTGAGAGGTCAGAACATGGTCGTTGGCGTGTGCCAGATTTCGCTTTCGTTGCCGGGTGTGACCTCGCTGAAGGCCAAGCGTTCGATTATACGCAAGGTGCTCGACAGGACGGCGAACCGTTTCAACGTGTCCGTGGCGGAGGTTGGTCAGCAAGACGCCCATCGACAAGCCACGCTAGGCTTTGCGGTCGTGTCGGGCGATAGGCGACACGCCAACTCGATGCTCGACTCTATCGCCGCGTTCGTCGAAGGGTCGGCGGATGCGGTCGTACTGGATCGCTCCACGGAATTGGTTTCGATGGGTGACGTCGGGGATTGGACGGACTGACCATGGCACAAAAGGGCTTTCGTAGAGCAGACCGCGTGTCGGAGCGCATCCGGAGCGAGCTGATGGAACTCCTGTTGCGTGGCAGCGTGCGCGACCCTGCGGCAAAGGATGTCGTGGTTTCGGCTGTGCGGATGACCGATGACTTGAGCATCGCCAGGGTCTACGTGCGCGTGCTCGAGGAAATCGATGCGGACCGCCAGGATACCGTGGTCGAAGCGCTCGGTCGGGCGAGTGGGTTTCTCCGGCGGGAGATCGGGCAACGGCTGGGCCTTCGCCACGTGCCGAAGCTCGAATTCTACTGGGACGAGGTTGTGGATTCGGGGCTTCGGATCGAATCCATCCTGGACGAGCTCCGCGAGGAGCCGGATTCTGACTCGGAGGGTTCCACGTGATCGAACAAGTGCTCGACGTCGCTCGCACCGGAGAGCGTTTCCTCGTGGCCTGCCACCGGCGCCCAGATGCGGATTCGCTGGGCTCCGCATTGGGGCTCATCAAGACCCTGCGCGCGATCGGCAAAGAGGCCACGCTCTTCATGCCCGAAAAAGTTCCCGACTCGCTTCTCTTTCTACTGGACGGTGAGCAAGGTCTCGCGGAGGTTCCGGAGGGACTGCGGTACGACGCGACCTGGGTCATGGACATCGCGGCCAAGGCGCTGTTGCCGCCGGGGTTCCCGAGCTCCGAGGTCACTGGCCCGGTGGTCATCATCGATCACCACCATGCACACGACGACGTCGGCGACATCGTCTACCGGGACACGGACAGTGCGGCGACCGGGGAAGTCGTCATTCAGTTGATCGAGGGGTTGGGACTCGAGTCGCTCCCCGAGGGGTCCGCGACGCCCTTGTACGCGGCAATCGTGTCGGACACTGGGGGTTTCCGTTACGCGACCACGACGCCGGCAACCTTGCGGTTGGGCGCGCGGCTCCTCGAAGCGGGCGCCGACCCCTGGCACGTAGCGTATCAGTTGTTCGAGCGCTGGGAGCCGGCGCGGCTTCGGTTGCTGTCGGCGATCATCGCGACGGTCGAGATGGCGTTCGACGGCCGTGTGGCCATCATGCGGGTGACTCGCGAGATGTTGGACATCTGCGGCGCCAACGACGACATGGTCGAGGGCATGGTCAATTACGCGCGCCGGGTCGAAGGTGTCGAGATCGGCGCGTTGCTGTGGGAGTGGGAGGTGCGCGATGCCGCGGGTGTGCACGTCGAGACCAAGGTCAGTCTTCGCTCGCGCGGTGAGGCTGACGTATCGGTGATAGCGACGGCCCTCAACGGGGGCGGCCATCGCGCGGCCGCGGCGACGCAGCTCGACATCACCATCGACCAAGCCGAAGAACGGTTGCGGGCGGAGCTCACCAAGTACTTCGGATGAACGGCCTTCTCATCGTCGACAAGCCCGCGGGGTGTACGTCCCACGACGTCGTGCGGCGCGTCCGGAAGGCTTTGGGGCAGCGCTCGGTCGGACACGCCGGCACGCTCGATCCGCTAGCCACCGGAGTGTTGGTGGTCGCGGTCGGGGAGGGCACCAAGCTCGTTTCGCACTTGCAGTCCGACGACAAGCGCTACGAGGTGACGATTGCCCTGGGTGCCGAGACCGACTCCCTCGACGCGGACGGGGAGGTGACCGATACCGCGAAGGTGCCGCCGCTCGATTCGGCAATGGTGGAACGAGCGCTGCTGCCGTTCATCGGGCGCAATCTCCAGGAGGCACCCAAGCTGAGCGCCATCAAGCTGGGCGGGACTCCCCTTCACCGCCGGGTGCGTCGGGGTGAAGACGTCGAAGCGCCCGTGCGCGAGGTCGAGCTCTACGAGGCCAAGGTCGACGAAGTCAGCCAGGAGGCGCTGCGGTTGCGCCTTCATTGTGGCAAGGGCTTCTACGTGCGGTCGTTGGCACGAGACGTCGCACGGGCGCTTGGGACGCTCGGCCATGTGAAGGCTCTGCGCCGGACGGCGAGCGGGGCGTTCTCGATAGACGCTAGTCTGTACGGAGACCAGATGACCGCCGATGCCATCGGGGAGCGTTTGATCCCGTTGAGGGAAGCTTGCGGTGCGCTGTGGCGTGTCGATCTGATTGACGAGGGAGTCTCGCACGCGCGCCACGGCCGCCCGATTGGGCCCGA
>QMMB01000030.1 GCA_003647035.1 Deltaproteobacteria bacterium
CGTACTTGGCAGAGCGCCGCGAGGAATACCGTCTGGAAGACTGACACCGGCACTGACGCTGAGCACTGACGTGCGTCGACTTCTACGCAGGAGGACGGCTCGGGATGGGCAGCACAGTGAATGGGTCGGCGCCTCCGCATATGTAGACTTAGGGTGCCGGGCGACGGGGCTCCCATTCGCGAGCACGCCCGTCCCGAGCCGTCCTCCGGTGACTCAGCCGCACAACCCAGTTGCCGGCACTGGTCAGGAGGGTGGAGAGTGTCCCTGATCGTATAGCTGGAGGATGCCGGCGGCCATGCTTCTCAGGAGGGATATGGCCATGGTGAAGTTGTCCTCCAAGACCTCCAGGAGGAGCTCCTGGTCAATGCGGAATGCGACTAGGTCTTCGATGACTTCCGCTCGGAACCAGCGACGTTCGTCGCCCATGGCGTCGATAGCGCCTACCGAGTCGCTCGGGCCCAGTTGGAAGTGCTGATCCGGATCGGTGGCCCGGCAGTCGATGACGCCGCGGAGCGGAAGCAGGAAGTAAGTGCTTCGATCGCCGATGTTCCAGAGGATTTCGCCTTTGGGAATGTGGACCTCTTGCACACCTCGCGCGAGGTCGGCGATCGCGTCGATCTCGCTGTCGCCGAACGAAAATGTTTTTCGTAAAAATGCCATTCGCTCGACGAGATCGGAAGGGCGATCGGGAAAAGCAAACGGCTCCGCCACGGGACCGAAGCCAGCGCTCTGTCCGAGCTTACGTCGAGATTCGAGGACCTCGCGGCTGGTTCCCCTGAGTACGCGCTTGAGCAGCACGAAATGGTCTTCGAAGATCTCCTGTGAATCGTCGACGGTAATCGCGAGTGTGACCATGTCTTCGAGTGCAATGCAATCGTAACCCAGCTCGTCGCCCGCGAGCGCACTGATCCCGCCGACCACGGTGCGCGGCCCCAAACGGCGCACCGCTCTACCGTTGCGGATGATCTCGCACTCGCCGCTCACCACGTATTGAATCTCGAGTACCGGGACCCCGCTTCGGTAGAGGTGTTCGCCCTTTGCGAAGAAGCGCTCGCGCGTGTTGGCGGCGATGACCTGGGAGATTTCGGGCGGCACTTCGCCGAGTCCCGGCATCGTGCGCAGGAACAAGAAACGCTGGAAACGATCCATTTCGGCGGGTTTTGTTGCTTTATCAGACAAGATTCTGCGTCTCCTGCGCGGTATCGAGCATCGTACCGAGGCCGAGCTCTGCCGCGTGGTGAGCCGCGATCCCACGGATGACCTCGCTCCGATCCTGCATCATCTCCCTTACCGCCTCTTCGTGAGACGGTGGCTTCACGGTTGCGCCGAGAGCCGCCGCTGCGATACGCGCGCGCCGCGCCGGCGATTCCCCATTGTCGCTGACGACCAGAACGGCTTCACGGAAAGAGCCGGGCAAGGTAGCCTCCAGCACCTCGCGACCCGCAGCTTGTAGTCCCGCGTTGTCACTGGTGACGCCTCGCCAGACCAAGTTGAAATTCTCCTCGGGATGCCGCAGCCCCATTAGCCCGAACGCACGCTCGAGCGCCGCTCGCTCTTTGTCTTGGAGCGCCACTCGAAGGAGCTCGGCGTCGGCCGTATCGGGGGTACCATTGCTCTCGAGCGCTGCTCGCCATTGAAGAAGTTGGATGACGCGTAGCAAGCTTCCCCGGAGCTGTCCCCGGAGGAGCGCGTCGTCGAGAACGATCGATGGCTGAGTCGCCTGCAAGCGCCCGAGCGCCCGCACGATCTTCAGGCGCACGCCGCCTTCGCGTTCTCGATCCAAGTGCTCGAGCAGAATGTCGGCAGCGTCCTGTGAGTCGAACAAGATGATCGTGTGGGGGATGCGGCGGCGTACTTTTCGATTCGTCGACGGGTTCCTGAGGGCCTCATCGAGCGCCACGAGTGCCTCGGGACCGATCGCGACCACGGCGCTACGGGCGGCTGCGCGCAGATCAGAATTGCCCAAGAGCGGCAGCAGATGCGCCAGGTAGCGCGGGTCGGGGCTGCCCTCCATGGCTCGCAACGTTTCGAGCCGTACGGCGTCGTCGTCGCTTGCGATCAGCTCGATCAACGCCTTGGGTCGCACGATGGATGCCTCGACGTCCAGCTTTTCCTGTAGGAGCTCTCGGCTCGGCACGACCGCCGTCAGTGCGCGCAACGCGGCCGCGCGGATGTCCGGGTCTTCATCGGAGAGCATGCGGCGCGCGACTGGGATGAAGCGGCGGTCGCTTGCATCGGCGAAGGCCTCTAGCGCGCGGCTGCGAACCTCCGTCGACGGATGATAGAGCACCAAGACCGGAATCAGCTCTACCTTCCCGTGCCGATCGAAGATGTCGATCGCGGCGATGACCTCTAGGTCCTGATCGCTGTTCAACGCGCTGAATAGAACGTCGAGCGAGTGGCGATCCAACTCCTCGAGCTCGAGCCGGGTGTCGATGACGCCTCGTCGGAGCCGCCTGCGAAACAGGTCGACGTACTGGCGCTGCGTCGACATGATCGCCACGACCCACGCGATGACGAGAAACAGCAACACGATTCCGAGCTGCTGCGTCGTCAAGCCCATTCCAACTGCCGCGATGATCAGCAACGATGCAACCGCCTGCCCGCCACGGTGTCCGAACACCTCGATGATGCCTTTTGCCCGTTCGCGTCGCTTGCTGTCGAGCGGCAGATAGAGAACCTCGACGGCGCTGCGGTACAGGGTGTGGCGCAGGCTCCCGTCGACCGCTTTGAGCGCCACCGCAAACAACAGGACCGGTCCGAGCGAGAGGCCGATTGCGCCGCCGAAGATCAGGCTGGGCAACAAGGCAGAGCTCCGGTGCGCCCCAAATGCACGCAGGAGCCACCCGGCCCCGACGATCTGAATCAGCAAGGCCACGCTGTTCAGGCCCAGATAGAAGCGCGCGAAGAACGGACCGAGCCCTTCTGCCGGGATGTGGTCTGCGACCGTGCTCTTGAAGACGAAGTCCACCACGGTCAGGGCGACCGCTCCCATCAGGACCAGCGTCAGAACGCGCGAAAGGTAGCTATCTCGAAGCAGCCAGCCGAGCGGACGTACCGGTTCGGCGGCAGCCTGGTCCACCACTGCTTCGCCCCGGATCTTCCAGAGAAACGGCGTCGCCGACGCGAGGGCGAGAATCACCGTGGCGGCGAGCACGAGCTCGGCCGGCGAAGCGACTCGCAGAACCCCCTCGGCGAGCAGCGACCCCAACATCGCGCCCGTCACCCCGCCGGCCGCAATCGCCGGAAAGATGCGTTTCGCCTGAGTCACGGTGACCGCGTCATCGAGCAACAGCCAGAATTCGATCAGCACGACCGTGATCAGGAGACCGGTCCAAACATAGAAACCGAACGGCGCCCAGGCGCCCATCTCCTCGAGGAATGCCCAGAAGCTGAGCGTGATGAACGAGCCGAACACGAGTGATGCCGACAAGAGCTTCCGCCGGTCGCGCACGTGGCGGAGCACCCGCTCGTGGATCCTGAGCTCCAGGATCGCGAGCAGGGCGATCGCCAAATAGGCGCGCGGCAAATGCGTCGCGGGCAGACTCGTCAGGAACAGCGTATCTCGCGCCGTCTCCATGACCGAATGGGCAGTCATGATCGCCAGCAGGCCAACGAAGCCCACGACGAGATTCCTGCGATCCTCTCGGCGAATGGAAAAACGCATGTGTCAGACGCAACGTACCGTCAAAACGGCTACAAGCATATTTCTAGTCTCCGAGAGATTCGAGCTCTTCGAGGGAACGTGGCCAGTCCCCCTTGAGCAACCTGGATAGAGCGCGATCGGCGAGAAGCTTTCCGCCGGTTTGGCAGGTTGCGCAGTAGTTCGTTTCGCGATCTGCGAACACGATTCGCTGGATAGGATCACCACATGCCGGGCATGGCTGGCCGTACTTTCCGTGCGCCGCCATTTCCGGGCGAAAAGCGGTCACCTTTTCGGGAAACTCGTCGCCTTGTTGGTCGACCAATCGCGCGACCCATTCCGTCAGCACGTCCTGGCTCGCGTCGAACACTCGTCGAATCTCTTCCTCGGTCAGCCGCTGCGTCCAAGTTAGCGGGGAGACCTTTGCGCGGTGGAGGATCTCGTCCGAGTACGCGTTGCCGATCCCACTGAAAATCCTCGGATCGGCTAGAGCGCGTTTCACCGTGTGGTTCCATTCGACGAGCTGATCTCGAAATCGGCGATGGTCGGCGTCCAAGGGTTCGATGCCACCCGGATCATGCATGCGCAACGCGCCGAGGCCGCGACACAGATGCAGAGCTGCGCGCTTCTTTTTGCTCGCTTCGGTCAACAATAGCGTCCCGCTCTCGAAGTCGAATGCACCGAGACCCAAGCGGCCTGGGATCTTGTGCCCCGGCGGCTTCCAACGTAGTCGACCGGCGATCATTAGATGCATTACGATGTAGAGGTCTTCTTCCAGCGCCAGCACGATCCGTTTGCCGAGTCGACGCACCTCGATCACTCGCTTTCCTTCCACGGCATCGATCGATGGCTCCACGCTTCTCAGGACGAATGGCGATGCCAGTCGCACTCGCTCGAGCGCGCGGCCAGCGATGCGCGAACGCCGCGCGTGACACTCAAGCCCGATGCCGGGGAGCGCGGGCCTGGCTAACGAAGGAGCGGGTCGAGCCGGTCTCGTAGCCAGTCGCCCGTCAGATTGAAGCCCAGCACAGTCACCGCGATCGCGCCGCCCGAGAACAGGGCAACGTGAGGGAAACGCAACAAAACACTGGTGCCCTGGTCGAGGAGCGCTCCCCAGGACACCGCTTTCCCGGGGCCGAGCCCAAGAAACGACAGCGTCGATTCCGCCAGGATCACCACACCCAGTCCAGTGGTCGCCTGGATGACCAGCGGCCCAAGCAGGTTGGGGACCACATGGCGGCGCAGGATCTGGCGTGTCGGCACGCCGAGTGCGCGCGCCGCCTCGACGAACTCACGCTCTCTCAAGGTCAGCGTTTCGGCCCGGGCCAAGCGTGCGTACAAGACCCATCCGTTGACCGCGAGGGCCACGATCAAGTGCATGAGGCCGGGTCGAGCCACCAGGGCGAGGATCGCGATGTTTAGGACGATCGCGGGAAACGCTTGCACCAAGTCCGCGATCCCCGTGATCACATGGTCGGTGAGCCGCCCGGCGTAGCCCGCCCAGGTACCTAGCAACGTGCCAAACACGACCGATACACCGACGACGACGACGCCCACGATTGCGGCGAGCCGCGCGCCGTGGAGCAATGCGCTCAAGATGTCGATGCCGTTGTCTCCGGTTCCGAGTAAGTGCGTCCACGAAGGAGGCTCGTACTCGTGCAAGAGATCGATCATGAGCGGGTCGTAGGGGGCGATCCATGGACCAACGAGCCCCAAGACGAAAAAACAGAGCACGATGCCGAGGCCGATCGGAGTTCTGCGGAGGCGAGCGCGAACCCGTTTCATGACAGTCTTACCCTCGGATCGACCACCCCGTACGCCAAGTCCACAATCAGGTTCACGACCACGTAGATCACGGCGATGATGAGCACGCAGCCCTGAACCACCGGGATATCACGGGCGAAGAACGCATCGAGAAACAGCGTGCCGAGGCCCGGCCGCTCGAAGATCTTTTCCGTGACGATCGTGCCGGAGAGCAGCGCTCCCAGTTGAGCGGCGCCAATCGTCATCACCGGCAGGAGTGCATTGCGAAGGGCGTGGCGGAGCAGCAGCGGAACAGACGGAACCCCTCGTGCGCGTGCCGCGGTGATGTACTGCTGTGCAAGCACCTCGATCATCGCTGCGCGGGTCTGGCGGGTCAGCACGGCGGCGAAGGCGGTCCCGATCGTAAGCGCCGGGAGAATCAAGGCCTCCGGGCCGGCTAGGTCGTCGCCCGGTAGGGGCAGCCAACGGAGCTTCACCCCGAACGCGAGGATCAGCAGGGGCCCTAGCCAGATGTTGGGGATCGCCAAGCCCGCCACGGCGACGGTCGACGCGATCTTGTCCCAACCCCTACCGGCTTTAGCCGCCGCGATCGTGCCGAGCGGTATCGCCACCAGCCACGCGACGAGCAACGCCGCGATGGCGAGCACGATCGTGTGCGGCAGCACGTCGCGCATCATCGACCACACCGAGCGATCGGGTCGCCGGAATGATGTCCCCATGCTCCCGTCGGCCATGTCACCGAGGAACGACAGGTACTGCTGTGCGACTGGCCGGTCGAGGTCGAGCGCACGGCGAAGCTCGGCTTTCTCTTCAGGGCCGGCCTGGTCCCCGAGGATCGCTTCTACGGGGTCGCCAGGGATCAGGCGCACCAGGAGAAACACGATGGTCACCAAGCCGACGACGGTGAGCAGTGCCCGCAGGAGGCGGCCCACCAGATACCGCAAGAGGCCCGGAGACATCATCCGGACCATACTACGCTCGATCGCCGACGGCGTCGGTTTCCCTGCCGAATCGGGCTACAGACCGCCGTCGAACCCTGCTGGTTGCGTCAGTGCGTCGGGCTGAGCGCTTCCTGGTGTCAACGCCACGCAGATTCTGGATTCCGCTCTGCTGGAGTCGAGGTCGATGATGCGGGCGACCCGCTCGTCCGCCGGCAAGTTGGGGTCGAACTCCCCGGTCGTCGTGATGTCATTCGGCAGGACGCAGGAGTACTCGATACGGCCGCAGTCTCCGGCGTTGCTGCAGGTCTTCATGCACCAGGTTTCCGCCGTGCGGCTCGGGATGAAGCGCCACTCGACACATGCCCCCTCGGGACAAGTATCCGCGTCACATGAAAAGACCGTGCAATAGCCACCGGGCTGGGCCAGGTCGCACTGGCGCTCACCCGTCACCGAACAGTCCGTGGAGTTGGCGCAGGCGTCTCCGATGTGCTCTTTGCACCCCGCCGCGACGAGGCTGGCAAGACCAACAAGGCCAGCAAGCAATAAGGTATTCGCGCGTTCCATCGTCAGCGGCGGAGCATACGGGACGCTTCCTTCGATCGCCAATCGCTCTGCGCCGAGCCCAATGAGTGTTAGATTCCATTCATATTGCGACGTTTTTGGATGGGAATGGGGTTTGCGTTGCTCGTCTGCGCTGGGGCGCTGGCCGAACAAGGGCTCGATCGTGTTGCGACCCTGGTCCGGACCGGCGACGAGCTCGGCGCCCTGAAGGAGATCGCAGTCCTTCCGCAGAGCGTGCGCGGCGAAAATGCGGTGCGCTACCTCGAGGGGCGACTGCTGTTGGATGTGGGGCGACCCTGCGAATCGATGGGCAAACTCGAACGAGCTCGGGCCGACCTCCCGGCGTCGATGCGTCACGACTCGATGCGCCGCTGGGCGACCGCCGCCGCGCAGTGTGGGCACTGTGCCGAGGCGCGGCCGGTGCTGCTCGACGGTGCATCGAGCGACGGTGCTGTGACTCGACGCGACCGCGCGATCGCCGCGGACTGTGCCTTTCAGCTCGGGGAGCTGGACGTCGCAGCCGAAGAGCTCGCTCGACTCACGCGCCGAAAGCACGGCGTCGACAATCGCGTTGCGCTGCTCGCGATCCTCTCGGATGTCTACGTCGAGCTAGGACGCCCCGACGACGCGAGAGGTGCCGCGCTCGAAGCGTGGAAGTCCGCCGTCGAACCCGGGCAGCAGGACACGGCTCGGAAGTTGGAAGGCCGTGCATCGCCGGACGTCGCCGACCGAATTTCACGCGCTGAGGAGATGATCGACGCTCGCCGCTTTGCGAAAGCCGTCGAGGAGCTCGAAGCGCTCGACGTGGGAGATGAGCTCGACGCCCGGTGGCGCCACGTGTACGGCATGGCCCTCTTTCGAACGCGCACGCGCTACCTCGACGCCGCGCGCGTGCTGTATCGATCGGCATCGCTGCGCGGCGAATACGAAATCGAGGACGCCTTTCACTCGGCGCGCGCGTTGTCCCGGGCCGACCGAGATGCGCGTGCGATCCGTTCGTATCGGCGGTTTGCCCAGCGGTATCCACGGAGCAGGCGGGCGCCCGAGGCACGATTTCTGGCAGCGTGGCTCGAGATGCGGCTCGGCCGCGCCAACGGTGAAAAGCAGATGGAGCGGCTGCTGCGAGGCAAGGCTCGAGTGCGCGGGAGGTGGCGCCGGTCCGCGGTTTGGGAGCTTGGCTTTCGGGCGTTCGAGACGCGTCGGTACGGCCGGGCGGCTCGCTACCTCGCCCAATACACGACGCTGGTCAGCGATTCGATGGACGAAGCGCGCGGCTTTTACTGGCTGGGTCGCTCCTACAGGCGCGGACCCAAGGCCGTCGACGCATATCGGCGGGCGATTGCGGTCGAGCCGCTTCATTGGTACGCGGTTCTGGCAGTGGGACGCTTGAAGCGGCTCAAAGTGAAGCCTCCTGCGCCGTTTGAGAACGCCACGTCACCGAGCTCGGTCGAGATGCCCGAGAGCGATCTACCCGTGCCCGGGACCTTCGAGGCCTATCGACGCTTGGGTCTCGACCTCGACGGCATCGCATGGCTCAACACACACGAGCACGCGCTCGTCGTAGACTACCCGAGGGCGCAGCGCATCGCGCTTCTCACACGGTTGTATCGCGACGCAGGTGCCTACCGCGATGCACTCCTCGTCGCCCGACGGCGCATGTCGTATCTTCATAGTGACCCGGCAGCGCACCGCTGGTGGTGGGACGCGGCGTACCCAATGCCTTGGCGCTCGATCGTCGACGAGCATCGCGCGGATCTTCCCCGCGCTCTGGTCTACGCGACCATGCGTCAAGAGAGCGGCTTCCGTCCCGAGGTCGTCAGCAGAGCGGGTGCGGTCGGGCTCATGCAGCTGATGCCCGAGATTGCGACGAAGCTCGCTGGGCGGCCCGTGACTCGGTACATGCTGCGGGTGCCGGAAACCAACATTGCCCTCGGGCTCCGAGAGATGACCGCGCTTGCCGCCGAGTTCGACGACGTCTACCCGCTGAGCATCGCCGCGTACAACGCCGGGAAGAGTCGAGTGAGACGCTGGCTGAAAGAGAGCAGAAGAATGGCGCTCGATCGCTTCGTCGAGCGAATCCCGTTCAACGAGACGCGTAACTACGTGCGGCGGGTGACCACACACTACGCGAGATACTCGTACTTGGACGCACCAGAGTCTGGGTGGCCCACTCTACCCGCGTTCGTTAACCCCTGATTTGCTCCCCCCCGTTCGTTCGATAGACTGGTCCGAACGATTTGGGTTGCCCGCGATGGCGTCGAAGGCCAATAGAGGGGCCGATCAGCTGCGACCTCTCGCGGGCGTGTGAACACGAATGAACTTCATTGCTGCAGGGCTCTCCGACGTTGGGCGTCAGCGAGAGCACAACGAAGATAGCTACTGCATTCTGTCCGACCACCGCTTGTTCGTGGTTGCCGACGGCATGGGCGGCCACCGCGCAGGCGACGTCGCGAGCCACATGGCCACCACGGAGATGACCGCGTTTTTCGACGCTACCAGGACCGAAGGCGACATCGGGGACTGGCCGGCGGAGGACGACTCGCACTTGACTCCGGATCAGAACCGGCTCGTCTCCGCCGTGAAGCTCGCGAACCAGCGCATCTTCCAAGCATCGGTGGGGAATCGCTCGGTTCAGGGAATGGGCACGACGGTCGTCGGCGCCTTGTACGCGCGGGAAGACTGCAAGATCCATATCGCGCATGTCGGCGACAGCCGAGCGTATCGAGTTCGGGCGGGCGACATCACGCAGCTCACCCGTGACCACTCCCTGCTGAACGACTACTTGCTCGTGATGCCCAATCTAACGGATGCTCAGCGGGAGCGGTTGCCGAGCAACGTGATCACGCGCGCGCTCGGCATGCAGGCGGCTGTCGCCGTCGATCTGTACTTCGAGGGTGTCGAGCCGGGCGACGTTTATGTTCTGTGTTCAGATGGCCTCAACGGCATGGTCAGCGACGACCGCATCCTCGACATCGTTCACAATGCGGGAACGGACGTGGAAATGGCCGCGAAATCACTGGTCGCTCAAGCCAATGAGAATGGCGGCGAGGACAACACCACCGTCGTCGTCGTCCGGATCACCGAGTAGTCATGCCGAAGACGCTCGAGATTCGGCAGCTGCTGGACTGCACGGAGGAAACATTTTGGGAGCGAATCTTCCACAACGAGGATTTCAACCACTACCTATACGACGGTCTTGGCTTCAAGTACGAGCTCCAAGAGTGGAACCCGGAGACCGGCTACCGGCGAGCCAAACTGTGGCCCATGCAGCAGATGCCGAGAGCCGTTGCCAGTGTCCTCGGTGAACGGTTCAGCTACATCGAAGAGGGGACGTTTGACGCGGAAGCCGAGCGATACGATTTTCGCGTCATTACTTCGGCGGTAGCCGATCGCATTCGGGTTAGAGGGACGGTTACCGTCGAGGCGGTGCCACCGAATCAATGCGAACGCCGTGTGGCGCTCGAGATCGGCGCGGACGTGTTGGGTCTCGGACGCCTCATCGAGGCGTATTTCGTCGCTATGACACGGGAAGAATACGCGAAGAACGCGGCGCTCGTGAACGAGTACTTGGCTAGCGCAAGCTAGAGCGGTCTAGTGACCCGCGGGGCGGCCGCCTTTGCGCGGGTCGCTCGCTGCGTGAAGCCGGCGAGCCGGGGAGCGCTCGATTTGGATCAATTGGACGTTGGCCACGTGGTGAATCGACTCGATTTCGTGCCCACGGGCGCGAAGCGCGTCTTCAAGGGCCGAGTCGATCGGCGCCACCGTCTCCACGCGAAGCGCGGGGGGCGCACCCTGATGATGAATGCGTGGAGCCGCCACAGCGTCGCCAGCGCTCAGACCGTGTAGTAGGATGTTCATCGCCACCTGCTGCGTGGCGGTTACGATCCGGCTTCCACCCGCGGCGCCGACGCACAATGCCGGCTTGCCGTTCTCGAGCACGATGGTGGGCGACATGGTCGAAACCGGACGCTTCCACGGGCCCGGCAGATTTCGCGCTCCCCCGACGAGTCCGAACGCGTTGGCTTTGCCGATGCCGCTTGCAAAGTCGTCCATCTCGTCGTTCATTACGATACCTCCGCCGGTGAAGCGCGCGCCAAACGGGAGGTTCACCGTCGTCGTTACCGAGGCGACGTTGCCTTGCGCATCGACGACGCAAAGGTGTGAAGTCCCGCCGTTGTCGGCCGTCGTGACCCGGCTTTCGGTCCATTCGATCGGAAAGGCGTAGTCCACGCTAGGGTGGGCCTTACCGTCGGCCACGAGCTCCGCCCGCTTGGCGATTCGAGCAGGGGCCATCATCTTATCGAGCGGCAGAATCACTTGGTCCGGGTCGCCAAAATAGCGCTGACGATCCAGAAATGGGCCCTTCCAAGATTCAGCCATAGCGTGCAGGAGCGGCGCGCCGTACTCCGGCTTCGGTCCGACCGCCTGCGCGAGGATCGATAGGCTTTGAATCATGGTGAAACCGCCGGCGCTCGGCGGGGCTGCCGTCACCCAGCGATACCCGAACGCGGTCGTCTCGAGCGGCTCACGCGTTCGCACGCGATAGGCGTAGAGGTCGTCCAGCGTCATGATGCCGCCGTGCGCCCGGACTGCCGCGACCATCTCTTGCCCGATGATGCCGCCGTAGATGACCGCGGCACCCTTTTCTGCAAACTCGCGAAGCACACGTGCCAAGCTCGGGCGGCGCAACGTCGCTCCCGGTTCGAGGTGCCATTGTGCCATCACCGGGTCTTTGCGCAGCTGAGCGCCGAACGCGCGTCCCATCGCGCCAAGGGCGTCGCCCACCGCAAAGCCATCTTCTGCCAGACGAAGGGCCGGGGCGATGACCTCCCGCAAAGAGAGTTTCCCAAAACGCGTGACCAGGGCCTCGATGCCGGCGGGCTCACCGGGCACGCCGACGGCGAGGCCGCCTAGCTGAGAAGGGGAGCTCGCGGGGCCCTCCGGTCGCTCGCCTTCCAGCTCGAACATCGTAGGCGTGGCTGCACGGGGCGCTCGCTCTCGGAAGTCGAGGAATGTCAATGAGCCGTCCTCGGCGCAGTAGTAGAGAGCGAATCCGCCGCCCCCCAAGCCACTGCTCGCCGGGTTCACCACGCCCAAGGCCAGCATAGTGGCCGCCGCCGCGTCGGCCGCGTTGCCTCCTGCGGCTAGAATCTCCGCGCCCGCTTTCGACGCCTCGGCATGGTCTGCCGCGACCGCGTCCTGCGTGAATACCGCTGCGTGCTCCGTCTGAGCGGGGGGGCTCTGGCCGACGAGCCCGGTCATCAGGAGCGCCGAAACGCACCACAACACGATCCAAACCCACCGCTTCATCGGTTGCACCTTGCCTCCAAACCGGCCCGGGTGCTACCGCAGAGTCTCATGCATTTCGTGTTCGTGATGGACCCCGTGTCGACAGTCATCGTCGACGAAGACACCAGCTTCGCCTTGATGCTGGAGGCACAGGCCCGCGGCCATCGCGTCGATCACTGCCTGCCGAGCGATGTGGGACTTCGCGGCCGCAGGGTGGTTGCGCGCGTTCGCCGGGCGTCGATGCAACTCGAAGCGGAAGAGCCCATCACCTTGGGCGAGCCTGAAGACATCGAACTGGTCGGCGCCGATGCGGTGTTCATCCGCAAAGACCCGCCCTTCAGCGACGCGTATCTGTGGTTGACGCTCGTTTTGGATCACCTCGAAGGCAGCACCCTGGTCGTGAACAACCCGCGCGGCTTGCGCGAAGCAAACGAAAAGCTCTACGCCCATCACTTCCCGGAGATCGTTCCTCCCACGATCATGACGAGCCACAAGGACGAGATACATCATTTCTTGAGCGATCTAGGCGGCCACGCCGTCATCAAGCCCATCGACGGTCATGGCGGTGAAAGCGTGTTTCGGCTCGCCCACGGAGACACGAATCTCAATGCCTTGATAGAGGCCGTCACCCACTTGGGATCGCGAAACGCAATCGTTCAGGCGCTCATCCCCGAGGTGTACGACGAGGGAGACAAACGCATCCTTTTGGTGGACGGAGAGCTTCTCGGCGTGGTGGGGCGGGTACCCAGCAAGGGCGACCTTCGGAGTAACGTGCACGTCGGAGGCTCAGCGGCTCCGGCAACGCTTACCGATGCGGACCGGAAGATCATCGAAACGCTGCGTCCGCGTCTGCTCGCCGATAGACTTTTCTTCGTCGGGCTCGACGTCATCGGCGGCAAGCTCATCGAAGTAAATGTCACGAGCCCCACGCTCCTTCAGCAAATGTCCCGGCTCTGTGGAGAAAACCTCGCTGCGACGGTGATCGAGCGGCTCGAACAAAAAGTCCGCGCCTAGTCCCGCACATTAGCTCGAGCCGATTCGTACCGCTGCGGAAGCGCCCGCCCCGGAGAGCGCTCCGATCGCTATCGCCACGAGAAACGACACGTTCGCGCCCATGAGGTCGAGCCCGTCGAGGACGAGCCCAGTCATGCCAAAAAACGAAACGAAGAACGTCCAGAACCGGCGAGAACGAATCGTGCGCACGAAAAAATCGCCGCTCGCAACGCCATCGAGCTGACCGAACTGACTCGGCCGCGTCGTATCGTCGTGCGGCCGGGTTTGGTCGTCGGCGTCGTCGCGCTTGTCGTTCAAGGAGC
>QMMB01000031.1 GCA_003647035.1 Deltaproteobacteria bacterium
CCCCGCGACCACCCCCCCGACGCCGATCTCTCAGCCCTCCCATCGGCCCACGCCACCGCCACTCCCGCTAAACGGTCCGTCGTCGCGGCCCATGGCTCCAACACCCATGGCTTCAACACCCATGGCTTCAACACCCATGCCAAGCACGCCGCTCACCGGCGCCCAGGTTTCGGCCGCCCCTGCGGCTGCCACGGCATATCCCTCGCAGCCAGTGGCTGCCGCGATTGCGAGGACCTCGGTGCCCGTGCAGGCAACTGTTGCAGTCAACGAAGCGATATCCCACTCCGTCGTCGAACGCCTGCAGACGCTCGGTCTCACTGCCGACCAAGTCGAAGGCGTGCTCAAGCTTTCCGCCGAGGTGGTCGAGCGTGTGGTTTGGGAAGTCGTTCC
Organism: Deltaproteobacteria bacterium; assembly: GCA_003647035.1. Classification (GTDB taxonomy): domain Bacteria; phylum Myxococcota_A; class Polyangia; order Polyangiales; family Houyiibacteriaceae; genus SG8-38. Next base: position 391 of record QMMB01000031.1, read on the forward strand.
CGAGCTTGCCGAAGCAATGATCCGTGAGGAATTGCACCGTCTCGTCGGTGACTGAGGCTTGACTGCCCCGCGATTTCACCGCACACGGTCGGTCGGATGAGCGAACCGTCTGACGAGATGCCCAAGCAGTACTCGCCGACCGAGAGTGAGTCGCGCTGGTACGAGTTCTGGGAGACATCAGGATACTTTGCGGCCTCTGAGGACCCGGACGACCGCCGGCCAACGTACACCCTGGCGATTCCGCCCCCTAACGTCACGGGCTCGCTCCACATGGGGCACGCATGCCGAACGACCTTTGAAGACGTCCTGTGCCGTCACAAGCGCATGCAGGGCTACAATACGCTGTGGGTGCCTGGGATCGATCACGCCGGCATCGCGACGCAGGTGGTCGTCGAGCGTCAGCTCAAGAAGGAAGGCCTGACGCGGCACGACCTCGGCCGCGAGAAGTTCATCGAGCGGGTTTGGGAGTGGAAGGAAGAGTCCGGCGGCCGGATCCTGCAACAGCTCCGAAAGATGGGCGCTTCGTGCGACTGGCCCCGGACCAAATTCACGATGGACCCGGACATGGTGCGGGCGGTCCGTGAGGCGTTCGTGCGGCTCCACGAGGAGGGGTTGATCTACCGGGACACCCGGCTGGTCAACTGGGATGTCGAGGCGCAGACCGTGTTGTCGGACCTCGAGGTCGAGCAGGAGGAGGACGTCGAAGGCACCATGTTTGATTTCGCCTACCCCTTGGCGGACGGGGATGGCGAGGTCGTGGTGTCGACTACACGGCCGGAGACGATGCTCGGGGATACCGCGGTGGCGATTCATCCCAACGACGAGCGCTACCGGCATCTGCACGGCAAGTATGTGCGTCACCCCTTCGTCGATCGGATGATTCCCGTCGTCCTCGATGCCGACCTCGTTGACCCGGAGTTCGGCACCGGCGTCGTCAAGGTGACCCCCGCACACGATCCGAACGACTTTGCGACCGGTAAACGGCACGGCCTCGAGGAGATCAACATCTTCAATCTCGACGGCACGCTCAACGAGAATGGCGGGTCGTTTCAAGGGCTCGATCGCTTCGAGGCACGTAGGGCCGTGGAGATCGAGCTCGCCAACCTCGGACTCGCGCGTGGGAGCAAGAAGCACATGATGACGCTGCCCCGCTCGCAGCGTTCCGGGACCATCGTCGAACCGATGATTTCGACTCAGTGGTTTGTGAAGATGAAGCCGTTGGCGGCGCCCGCGATCAAGGTGGTGGAAGACGGCACGATTCAGATCCTTCCACCCGAGTGGAGCAAGACGTACTTTCATTGGCTCCGCAACATCCAGGATTGGTGCATCTCCCGTCAGCTTTGGTGGGGACACCCGATTCCGGCCTGGTACTGCGACGACTGCGATCACGTCACCGTGTCCCGAGAAGACGCGTCGGCGTGTGTCGGCTGTGGCAGCACTTCGATTCGACAAGACGAGGACGTGCTCGATACGTGGTTCAGCTCCGGACTGTGGCCGTTCTCGACGCTCGGATGGCCCGACAAGACCCTGGCGCTCGATCGCTTTTACCCGACCCAGGACATGGAGACGGGCTACGACATCCTGTTCTTTTGGGTCGCGCGCATGATCATGATGGGCCTGCATTTCATGGGTGAGGTTCCGTTCACGCGTGTCCTGCTCGCCGGCTTGGTCACCGACGAGCGCGGCGACAAAATGAGCAAGGTCAAGGGCAACGTCGTGGATCCGCTCGACGTGATCTACGGTGCGACCGGGCAGGAGCTCATTGCGAAGGCCGAAAAGGCGGGCGCCAAGAAGGCGGGCATCAACTACCTTCGGACGACCTACCCGGACGGTTTCGCCGCCTACGGCGCTGACGCTCTGCGGATGACGCTTCTCAGCTATTCTCCCCAATCGCGGCGCATCGCGCTGTCGATGAAGCGGATCGAGGGCTACCGCAACTTTGCCAACAAGCTCTGGAACGCGTCACGCTACGCGTTGATGCGACTGGGGGATTCTTCGACCAAGGCGTCGCAGACCTGCCCACAGCCCCAGGCGCTCGCCAACCGGTGGGTGCTTTCAAGGCTCTACCAAGCGCTCGACACCGCTTCCACCGGCCTCGATACCTACCGCCTCGATGAGGCGTCCGGCGCGCTCTATCACTTCGTATGGGACGAGTTCTGCGATTGGTTTCTCGAGGTGAGCAAGCCGGCGCTCGATAGCGGCGACACCGCTCTGGTGCAGGAAACCGAAGCGACGCTCGTCCACGTGCTCGAGACCGTGCTGCGCGCGCTTCACCCGATGATGCCGCACATCACCGAGGAGATTTGGCAGCGAGTGCCTAAATGGGCCGATGCGGAGGCGAGCATCATGATCAGCCGGTACCCGTCGGCGTTGGTCGATGCAAAACTCCACCGCGACGCGGAACGTGACTTCGAGGTGGTGCAGGCGTTCGTCAGTAGCGCGCGAACGATCCGCGCCGAGCACGACGTTTCGAAGAGTCAGCCGATGAGGATTCATTGGCATACCGACGATGACGACAAGCGCACCGTCCTCGAAGCCGAGCGCTTGACCATCGAAAGGTTGGCGCGCTGCGAGATATGCTTCGAGGCGGACGCCACCAAGGTCGACGAGCCCGCGGCTCATTTCGAGAACGCCGCGGTCTTCGTGATTCCCGGGATTCGGGCGGTGGTGCCTGACGTCATCGACACCGAAAAGGAGCGGGACCGTCTGCGGCGCGACATCAAGAAGGTCGAGAAGGAGCTCGGCGTTTTGGAGACCAAGCTCGCCAACCCGAGCTTTGTCGAGCGCGCGCCCGAGGCGGTGGTCGGCAAAGCGAGAAGCGACGCCTCCGACCTCCGCGAGAAGCGCGGGCGCTTGGAAGCGGCACTGACTAGCCTTTGAGAAGAGGATTTTGGACACGCCGGCTACAGATTCGACCCCCGCTCCGACAAAGGGGCCGCTTTGCGTAGACCTCGATGGCACGCTGGTCGCTACCGACACGCTGGCCGAAAGCTTCATCACGCTGCTGAAGACCGCGCCTTGGAAACTGTTCGCGGCGCTTGCCGCGTGGATGGGAGGGCGCCCTAAGCTCAAGCGATTCGTCGTGCGGAACGCGCCCGTGGATCCGGTTACCCTTCCCTACCGAGCGGAAGTGTTGGATGAGATGCGCCGAGCGCGCGAAGACGGTCGACAGGTGTTGCTGATCACCGCATCGGACCAGGGAACCGCAGACGCGATCGCAGGCCACATCGATCTGTTCGACGAGGCGATTGGCAGCGATGGTGAGAACAATCTCAAGGCCGACCGAAAGGCCGAGTACCTCGTGTCACGGTTCGGCGCTGGAGGCTTTCAGTACGTCGGTGATTCCCCGGCAGACCTGCCCGTCTGGAAGGCCGCCAACGAGGCGATCATGGTTTGCCCCAGCCCGAGTACCCGCCGCGCGGCGGAACGTTCGGTTGCAACAGTGCGGGTCCTCTCGGAACGGCCGAGCAAGTGGAAGGCCGTGGCGAAGGAGCTTCGACCTCATCAATGGGCCAAGAACGTGCTGCTCTTCGTACCGCTGTACTTCTCGCACGAGTACACCGACCTGAGTCTGGTTCTCGCCGCTGTGGTGGCGTTCTTGTCGTTTAGCTTCTGCGCATCGTCGATTTACGTGCTGAACGACTTGATTGACTTGCCGTTGGACCGCCAGCACCGGAGCAAACGCAAACGCCCGCTCGCCGCGGGCACGCTATCGATTCCGGGCGGGGTCGCGCTGTCCGTGGCGTCTCTCGCGCTGGCGCTCACCCTCGCCACGACCCTGGTGAACCCGACCTTCGTCCTGGTTCTACTGGGCTACGTCGTGCTCACGACGGCGTACACGTTCGTCCTCAAGCAGAAAATCATCGTCGACGTGCTCACCTTGGCATCGCTGTTCACATATCGCGTGTTCGCTGGATCGGTGGCGGTGGAGGTGTCGCTCTCGCCTTGGTTGCTCGCGTTTTCGATATTTTTCTTCACGAGCTTGGCGTTCGTGAAGCGATATGCCGAGCTGATCCAGATCAAGGGTGACCCGACGCAATCCCTCAAGGGCCGCAACTACCTCCCGGCGGACATGCCAATCATCGCCGCGGCCGGCCCGGCGGCCGGTTTGCTCGCGGTGCTCGTGTTCGCCCTCTACATAAACAGCCCCATGATGCTGATGTACTATCCACGGCCCGAAGCGCTCTGGGGCATTTGTCTCATACTGATGTACTGGATCATGCGCGTCTGGTTCCTCGCCGCACGCGATCAAATGCACGACGACCCAGTGCTCTTCGCCGTGAAAGACAAGATCAGTCTGGCGGCCGGTGTCTTGGTGGTCCTCTGCTTGCTGTTCGCGCGCTACGCGTAGCTCAGAAGAGCTCCATCTGCCCCGGCTGTACCACGCCTTCGTGAAAGCGGACGCCTTCGAGTTCGAGCAGAAGCTGTTTACGTTCGATCCCGCCGCCATAGCCGCCGAGATGGTGCCCCGCTTCCACGACGCGATGGCAAGGCACGATCACGGGGACGGGATTGACGTGGTTGGCTTGGCCCACGGCTCGCATCGCGCGCGGCGAGTGAATCTCGCGAGCCACGCCGCCGTAGGTGCGCACGTCGCCCCAGGGGATCGCACGGAGCGCGTTCCAAACACGTAGCTGGAAGTCGGTTCCCCGCAGGTCGAGTGGGACCTCCGCGAAGTCCTCTGATTCGCCGTCGAAGTAACGAGTCAGCGGTTCAGCGTAGACAGCGGGGACGGCCGTCTCCTCTGCCTGGACACCCTGTAGGCGTTTGAAGGACAGCTGACGCAACCCAGAGGCCGACCATACGAGCCACAGGGTCCCGAGACCTTTGGCCTCGAAGGTGCCCCACCCCGTGACGGGAGCTTGGTCGGGCTCGTCGGCAGTGATATCTTCTGCGGTCATGGCTCGATTGGTCTGTTCATGTTGCCTGTGGGTTTCAATTGCATGCGGACCGAGTCTTAAACAAGCCCAAAGGAGCGCCAGCTACTACGAGCAGTGTTACGGTGCCGATTTCGATCCGTCGGTGACCCCGGATCAGCGCCGTAGCTGCTGGTCGCGCTGGCTCGATGAGGAGTCGGAGAATCAGCCGCCCGAGCTCATCCGCTACGCTGAGAAGCGCCTGCAGCAACTCGCGATCGACGGGTCGACGAGGCCGCTTCCGAGCCAGGAGCCAGAGCCCATCCCCGCCCGCGAGCACGAATATCCCCGAGCTCCGCCCGGGGAATATCATACGTCGGCCTGCGTGCCGCTTTGCAATGATCGCTGGGCCGACTGCAACACCTACTGCGACATGAACGACAAGAGCTGCACGGCGGCTTGCGAGAGTGAATTTCGGGTTTGCACAGATGGGTGCCCCTAACGCGGGTGGAGCGTCAGTGCTGGTGTTGGTCGAGGACCTTTTTCGATAGCGGCCGGAGGAGTAGGCCGTAGAACATTTCCAAGTATCGACGCGTCTCGTCGCGTTCGAGTGAGGAGATGTAGCGCCAGAAACCGTAGATGCGCGACAGCTTGAGGAGCTTGGAGGCGTAGAGCTCCCAATTGTAGCGTTCTTCGACGCGCTGGATTCCGCCCCTGGAGATTGCATCCCAGGTGTCCGGGTCCTTCTCGCAGGCGCGGACGAACTCGAGCAATTTCTGGCTGGTCTCCGCGCCTTGCGTGGTGTCGAGGTGAAACCCCGACACGCCATCTTCGATGATTTCGAGTGGGCCACCGTAGCGGGTAGCGAACGTGGGCAAGCCAGTGCTCATCGACTCGACTACAGTGAGACCGAACGCTTCGAATAACGCGGGCTGCACGAACGCGCCGCGCTGGTCGGCGACGAATCGATAGAGCGCTCCGACCTTGGTCTTGTCGGTTTGCATCTCGACCCAGCGGACGTTGCCTTCAAGCGAATAGTCGTCAAAGAGCCGGTGCGCTCGCTCGATTTGCTCTCGCTCGTCGCGGTCCCCGGACTCTTCGGCGCGAAGCCTGCCCCCGACGATGAGCAGGTTGGCGGCCTTGCGCAGATCGTCGTTCTTCGCGTACCACTCGAGGAGGCCGGCCATGTTCTTGATGCGGTCCAATCGCGACATCGCGAAGAGCAGCGGTTTGTCTTGGTCTGTCAACGAGCCGCGAAAGGCGCAGTCCGGTGAGCCGTAGACCATCGTTTCGATCTCCTCGCGGAGCTCCTGGGGACGACGCGCCTCGTCGAAATAGGGAAAGAACACGCGCGCATCGGCGCCCGGCGACACGATGTTGAACTTCGGGTCGAAGCAGTCGACGCCCGAAACGACCCGGTAAAGCCTCGGCAGCGTGAACGAGCTGTAGCTTTCGTACTGACCAACGGTCTCCGCCGTGCCGGCGATTTCTTGATAGGTGCTGGTGATGATGAAGTCGGCTGTATTCATCGCCATCAAGTCGGCGGTGTATTGCACCGCGAAGTGGTGCTCGGCCTCGTGCTCCTGCCAGTGCAGGTCCGACAGTACGTACTTCGTCTTCTCGAGCGCATGGGCGATGTTGCACTGCGTGACCCCGAGCCGATGCGCCAAGATGCTTGCGACGAGATTGCCGTCGGAGTAGTTCCCGATGACGAAATCCGGGCGCATGCCGCCCAGTTCCGCGAGAAGCTCGCGCTCCGTGTCGACGGCGTAGCGTTCTAGATATGGCCACACCTCGAAGCGTGAAATCCACTGCGGGATGACCTCGCCCGTCTCGTATTTGCGGAAGGGTACACGCAGGATGCGCGCGTTCTCGGTGCCGAGGATCGGCTCGATGCGCTGATCGCAGGTTGTCCCATTCGCCTCTGGAATCAGCCGCGTGAGGACCACGATCTGAGGCTCGATGTCGAGGCCTTGCTCGTGGATTGATTCCCGCATCTCGCGCTCCAGGGCGCGAACCTGATCGAGGATGTAGACGACCTGCCCGCCGGTATCGGGCATGCCGAGAACGTTGGATTGCCCGAAGTACCCGTGGGGCGAGACAATCGCGATCGAGAAGATCATCGGCATACGCGCGAGGAAGCTCTCGAGGTTCTGTGCAGATGGCGCCTCGAGGATGTCGAGTAGGAGCCCCATCGTCTCCTGGATGCGCGCGGGCGTTCGTCCCCAGCCGGCTTCGAAACCCAGTCGATGCAGAGCGCGTGTGAGGTCCTTGCTTTCATCGGAATGCTCTTCGAGCAGGGTCATCGCCCGGTCCAAAGCTTCACGGAGCTCCTCGACGTCTTGCAGTGTCCCGTTTAGCATCAGCTGTTGTCCGCGGACCTGGTGCATCTGCAGGAAATCGAACAGAAGCGTCTGACCGCGCCCGCCGTCCAAGAACAGCCGTCCCGACAAATGACGGTTGAGGAACTCGACGCCTCGTCCGATGCTCCGCGAATCCTTTAACTTGGGGAAGCCTCGCTCGAACGGGCTCAGGTCAACCTCGAGCACGTATCGATCCCCCTGAGGGAGTCCCGCTGCAAGGCGCTCCTTGACGTCCAAAAACTCCGTTACCGTGAGCTCCCGGCAATGCATCTCCTCGGTATGCACCTGCACGTACTGCCAACGCCCGACGCGCGCCCGAACTGCGAGGCTGATGAACGGCGCGTCGACAGCCGCCTCCTGCGCGTGCCGCATGATGGACGACATCTCGGTTTCGAGAAGTGGAGCCCCCACGTCGGACTCGCAGAACTGCTCGTAGGCGCGCACTAAGTCAGACCGTAGTAGAAACTTCCGATCCATTGCCTTGAGTCGCCGAAATAGAAGGTAGATCGACTCGCGGTGCGTCTGAAGCAACTTTTCGAGCTTTGCAATCATTCCTGTTCCTCTGGCGGGATCCGAATGTCCCCTAAGAAATCATAGTAATCGATCCCCTCGAGGATTCCGCGGGCGTGTGGACTATTCGCGAAATACACGCGTGGCCGTCCACGAAGCCGTTCGAGCTCGGGTGTGTGATTGCTCACCACCACGCCCAGCGTGTCGCCAGAAAGCATGTCCCAGTCGTTCCCTGAATCACCCGCCACGAGCAAACGTTGCGGTTCGAGGTTCCATTTGAAGCAGAAAAACCGAATCGCAAGCCCGGGCGAGGCGCGAACCGGGATCACGTCGAGATAGACTTCATGGTCGAGGATGGTCGTCACCCGGAGCCCCTTTTTGCGAACACGGCGGCGGATCTCTCGAAGGCTGGGTGCACGCTTCGGGTCGAGCCGATAGCGAAGACGGTATTTGGTTGCGGATTTGGCAACCGGAGTCAGACCAGGAATCGCGCCCACAACACGTTCGGCCTCGTCGCGGTCCCACCGGTAGCGGATCTGCCGCTCCCACGAGCGATCGGTCACCAACCGCGTGCCGTAGTGCAGTTCCGTCCCTGCTGCGGTGATGAGAACATCGGGCACCCGGACCTCGAGCTTCTCGAGCAGAGCGAGGGATTCGTTTAGGTTCCGCCCGGTGGCGATACCAAATCCAACTTTCACGTCGGTCGTTTCGAGCACTTCCAACAGAGTGGTCAAGGCTGCGTCGTCGCCCGTGAGCGTGTCGTCAACGTCCGTGACGAGCACCCGGTCGATGCCCGCGAGCTTGCTGTGAGGCTGCACTGGAACGGGTTGAGTTCCCTTCACGATCTTGCTGACCTCTTGCACGTAGCGGGCCGCGTGACTCTCCCAGGAATAGTTCTCGTGGGCTGCAGCGATCCCATCTGCAGCCCAGCGGCTCCAACGTGCAGGGTCACCCAGCGCGTCACGAATCGCTTCGCCGATCGCCTTCGAATCGAGGGCGTCCACGAGGAGCCCGTTGTTGCAGGTTCCTATGATGTCCTGAGGACCGCCGTCGTTGGTGGCGACCAGCGGGAGCCCGGTGGCTGCAGCTTCGAGCAACGTCAGGCCGAACGGTTCGGTCAACGCTGGGTTGACGAACACGCCTTTCGTCTGTGCGGCTAGTTTGTAGAGGTCAGGCACGTCGGTCGAGGCGTGATGCTTCGGATAGGCGGCCGAGCCGTAGAGATCATAGCGGTCGATCAGCCGGAGGATGTGCGTGAGAACGCGACGCTGCCCTGCGCTCATCTCCGTAATGTCGTCGCGGTTGCCTGCGATGATGATCAGGTTGGCCATCTCGCGCAGCCCCTCGGTCTCGCCAAACGCCCGGACCAGACCTTCGAAATTTTTTCGCTCGTCGGCTCTGGCCACGGCGAGAACCATGGGCTTGCGCGGATCGATCAAGAAGCGGTCGAGCTCGGCTGCGATGCCCGGACGTGGCCAGTCCGGGTCTGGCGGAGAGAAACGCGAGAGATCGACGCCAGGCGGAATGACCTGCATGCGGTCCGGCTGGTAGTGGTCGTAGAGCTCATACTGCTCCCGAACCTCTTGGCGTGTACTGGCGATCACCAGGGCGGCCGTCTCTACGGCCCGTTCTTCCGCTTCGATGCGCTGGGTGAAGCGATAGGTCTGCTCGCTGGCCTCGCCCTTGGACTCGAGCCGCAGCTTTTTGACTCTGCCCAGCGAGTGCCCCGTGAAGACGAAGGGCACACCGAGCAGCTTTGCGAGTTGGGCACCGAGGTAGCCGGCGTCCGCGTAGTGACCGTGGATGACGTCGGGTGTGCGTGCTTGCATCCGGATGTAGCGCGTGATCTGATCGAGAAGACTATCGAGATGAGGCCAAAGCGTCTCTTTGAGCAGATAGCGGCGCGGGCCGAACGGAATGCGGACGATTTGGGCGCCCGGGCAAATCGGTTCGAACGGTCGCGAATAGCTCTCGTCGACCCTTCGGTCCTCGATCAAGCGGGTGACGACATCGACGCGCTCGACGTCCGGGCGCTGGGCCAGGGCCCTCGCCTGGTCGACCACGTACGAGACCTGTCCTCCGGTGTCCGCGTCCCTTCCAAGCTCGATGTCGGTCGCGCGAACCAGGCCGTGGATGGTGAGCGAGAGCACGTAGAGGCCTTCGGGCCCGGGACTGCTGATCGAGCCGGTGCTTGTTTCCTCCGACCATTGCGCAAGGTGCCCCTCGTACAGTCCGAAGTCAGGCGTCGTCGCGCCGCGAACTGTGCACAGGTCCGCCGCAAAGGCCGCCGCGCGGTCGAGGGTCGCCTGATGGTCCCACTCGTGGAGCAGCCCAAGGCACACGACGGCGCTGAACGCGTCGCCCGCGCCCACCGTGTCGACGACGCTGGCGACCGGTGGCGCCGTCGCTTCGAACACCCGCTTGCCGCCTACCACCGAAAGCGCCCCTTGCGGACCTCGGGTCACGATGACCCCCTGAATCGCATGCTCACGCGCAAGCCCGAGTGCCGCGTCACGGCACTCCTCGAACGAGTCGGTTGGGCTCGCGGTGAGATCGGCAAGCTCGGTGTCGTTCAGCTTGATCCAGTCCGCCGTCGACAAGCACCAGTCGACCTTGTCTTTCGTCCACCACGGCTCCCGGAGGTTGAGGTCGACGAAGGAGGAAGCCTCGGTCTTGCCTTTCAAAGACCGCAACGCGTTCCAGCTCTCGCCGTTGCGAAGCGCCAGCGTCCCGTGATAGACGAGCCCCGGCGCCTTTTCCGATGCGGCGCGGACGGCATGGTCGGCGTGAATGAAGTCCCACGCCTGCCCCGGGGCAATTTCGAAGTGGTTTTCACCATCGACGATGCTTGCCGTGACTCGGCCCGTCGGATGTGCTGCGTCCGTCTGCACGCCGTCCGTCATCAGATCCCAACTGGCCATCCGTTCGAGGACCTCGCGACCTTCGGCGTCCGCGCCTACAGCGGTAATCACCAACGGATGCGCCCCGAATCCGCGCAAATGCCAGGCCACGTTGAATGGCGCGCCACCCAGCACACGACTGCCGTCGGCGAAGTGGTCGAAGAGAACCTCGCCGAAAATGACAGGTCGGTTGTGGAAACGGTGCACGGCTTCTTACCCGACGCCTTCCTGGGTGCAGGAGTGTTCGGTCCTCGCTAGGCTCACCTCGGAATGAGCATAACACGGTACCTACTCGCTTCAGATTTGGATGGCACGCTGATTCCGCTCGAGCGGGGCCCGCAAAGGTTGCGCGAGGTCGCCGAGTTGGTCCGCGCGTTCGAGGCGAACGAGCAGCTCCTGCTTGCCTACGTGACAGGGCGGCATCTATCTCTCGCGCAGGCCGGCATCGAGGAGGTCGGCCTGCCCTCGCCGGATTGGTTTGTCTGCGACGTCGGTACGAGTGTGTATCGCCAGGCCAACGGAGGCTTCGAGCCGGACGGAGAGTATCGCCAAGCGATGCGGGCGGCGTTCGGCGGGCTGGTCGGCGACGATATCCGCGTCGCGATCGGATCGGTGGCGGGGATGGAGCTGCAGGAAGAGGACAAGCAAGCAGAATTCAAGGTCAGTTATTACACCCCAGGTCGGCCGGAGCCGCTCGTGGAAACCGTGCAGTCGCGACTCGGCGCTGCGCGCGCGAACGTGAATCTCGTAGCGAGCTACGATCCTGTTGCCGAGCGCGGGCTCCTCGACGTGCTGCCGGCAGGCATTGCGAAGGACTACGCCGTTCGATATCTGCACGAACGGTCCGGTGTCGACGAACCGCACCTCGTGTACGCGGGCGACTCTGGAAACGACCGTGCAGCCATGCTCAGCGGCTATCGAGTCATCGTCGTCGGCAACGCCGATGAGGCGTTGAAGAAGGACTTGGGCATCGAGTCAGTTGCCCAAGGGATTGCGGAGCGAATCTATTTCGCGGAGCACCCCTACGCGCGAGGCGTCCTGGAGGGACTGCGGCACTTCGGAGCGCTGCGGTAGCGTCACAGCGGCCAGGTAACTGCCCCGCGCGCAATCGTGGGAAAAACGCAGGGAAAAGCACAGCTCGTGCGGCCTCATCGACTTTGATACGCCTCGTTTTGCCGTCGTGATCGGCCAGCTCGCGTGCGTCCTTTTCCCGTCAGTGTGCCGCGCCCCAGTTGGGTCCCCACCCCACGTCGACCGGCAACGGCACCGACAGCGGCACCGCGTTCTGCATGTGATCGACGACGAGTTCTTCGAGCGCTTCATGTTCGTCGGCTGGCGACTCGAAGACGAGCTCATCGTGTACCGTCAGCACCATGCGGCTCTGCAGCTGCTGCTTCTCGATCTCGTGCTGAATCCGCACCATCGCGACCTTCATGATGTCCGCAGCGGTGCCTTGAATCGGGGTGTTGCGGGCGATTCGTTCGGCGGCCGCTCGGAGGTTGTGGTTGGTGCTTCGAATGTCGGCAAGGGACCGGCGGCGGCCCAGGAGCGTCGTGACCAGTCCGTTGGCGCTGGCTTGCTCGACCACTTCATCGAGGAACGCTTTGACTCCGGCGTACTGCTCGAAGAAGGCATCGATGTAGCGTTTGGCTTCCTTGCGTTCGATCTTTAGATTGCGCGCGAGCGCGAACTGGGTCTGGCCGTAGATCACCGCGAAGTTCACCGTCTTGGCCTGGCCGCGCATGCTCTTCGTGACCTCCTCGGGCTTGACCCCGAACAGCGCGCAGGCGGTCTGGACATGGACGTCGTCTCCCCGTGAGAAGGCGTCGACCAGCGCAGGATCCCGACTGAGGTGCGCGAGCACTCGAAGCTCGATCTGCGAGTAGTCGGCCGCCAGCATCGACCAGCCCTTCTCGGGCACGAAGGCGTCGCGCACCCGGCGGCCCATCTCGGTCCGGATTGGAATGTTTTGGAGGTTCGGATCGCTCGAAGAGAGCCGCCCGGTGGCGGCGACCAGCTGGTTGTAGCGGGTGTGGATGCGCCCCGTATTCGGATTTACCTCTCGCGGTAAAGCGTCTAAATACGTGCTCTTGAGCTTGGAAACTGACCGATATTCGAGGATCGCTTGGGGCAGTGCGTGCAGCAGGGCGAGCTCTTCGAGGACGCTGTGGTCAGTCGAGCGGGCGGTCTTGGTCTTCTTGCTGCTCGGCAGGCCTAGCTCGTCGAAGAGGATGGTTTCGAGCTGTCTCGGGGAGGACACATTGAATTCGTGGCCGGCTAGCTCGGTGCACAGCGCGCGGAGTCTTTCGAGCTCTGCGCTCGCCTCCTCCGAGAGCTCGGCGAGAGGCTCCGTATCGACCCTGATGCCATTGAGCTCCATCGTCCCGAGGACCTCCGCGAGCGGCAGCTCGATCTCGTAGAAGAGGCGGTCGAACTCCCCTTCGTGCA
>QMMB01000032.1 GCA_003647035.1 Deltaproteobacteria bacterium
CAGTTGCCGCGAACGAACATGTAGAGGTGGTGCTTGCCTTCAGTCGGGATGACGAGCTGCCCTTCGCCGTCGCGCAGCTCGAGCTCGGGCAAAGTGGCGCCCACTTCGAAGACCGTCGGCGCCGAACGGTCGAGCACCGAATACCAAAACACGTAGCCGAACGTCGGGATGAACCCGAGGAACAGCGCGTACCAAGTCGCCGGAGACTCGAAGCCGATGAGCGCAGTCACGGTGCCGAGCAGCGCGACACCGAGCATCAGATACTGATTGCGAAACGTCCGGGCGCGCTGAACCAGCACGAGCGACGACATGAACGTGACGAGCGGAGCGATCGCAAACAACGCACCGACCCAAGCGAGCCCCCAACTCTCGGCGCGAACCAGGTGGGTCACGATGTGCCCAAGGGCCGCGATCGCGACGATCAGATAGGGAATCGGGAAGTATCGTTTGAATGCGCTCATTTGGTCCTCGGGTGCCGGGGTCTAACGTCGAAGTGTCGCGGATGTTACATTCGGCTCGCCTTGTCCGTCGATAGCTCCGCTTCCCGTTTCAACCGATTCGCCACGGTCGTCCTCCGCTCGCCCCTCCATTGGCCCCTCAGCTTCGGCCTCATGCTGATTACGTTCACGGGCCGCCGAACCGGCCGCAGCTACACGATCCCCGTCGGGTACCAACGCCACGGCGACATCCTGACGATCCTGGCCTCCGAGGCCCAAAAGAAGCAGTGGTGGAGAAACTTCCACGAGGCGGCGCAGGTGGAGGTGCGGGTGAAGGGCAAAACCCTTCAAGGCGCCGCCCACCTCGTCCCCCCAAGCGCCCCGGAATTCACAGCAAGAGCGGAGGAAACGCTCCGTCGATTGCCCTGGATGGGCAAGGTTTTCGGCGTGAAATACAGGCGGGGTGAGCCCCTCGACGACGAGCAAGTCGCGACTCTGCGGCGCAACATAGCAGTCGTGCAGGTAACCCTGGCCAAGCCCTGATACGGACACTGACACTGACACTGGCACTGTGTCGGCCGCGGACCCGGTCCTTAAAAAGGGTCGCCCGGTCGTTTGGAGGGGGGAGACACGACCGGGCGGGGGTGCCGGTGGATATAGGGGGGGTCCGCCGGCGAAGTTTTTTGTTTTTTTGCTAGGGGGGTGGGTGGGTCCGCATGGCTTAAAAACTAGATACCGAGCGTGGCATCGTCAATGCTACTTCACCCGATGAGGTGGATTTTACGGTGCATTAGCTTACAGTTCTGCTTGAAAAAAAATGTCGGCTTATCGCGCCTACAGCACTGCCAAAAAGATCCGCGATGACATCATTTAGCTCGCTAAATCGGCCGGGGACAAACGCTTGATGGATCTCGTCGGAAAGACCCCACAGCGCCGAAACGAAAATCGCGAAGCCAATGGTTCTGCACGGCGGGGCGGCGGGCCAGGTGCGTGACGCAGCTGCGGCGCAGAGCCAGCCGAGCACCGCGTACTCGACCAAGTGAATCCCTTTGTCGCGCAGAGGGAAGAGATGAAGGCCGGGCACCTCGACCTCGAACGACGAGATCACGAAGATGAGGGCCATGTACGCCAGCGCGAAACGCCACAGGCGCACTTGCTCCCACGGCCCGCCCGTACTCAGCTCGCGCCTCCCGCGTCGAGCACCGACAAGCGCCGCCGCGGGCCACGCTCGGGCAGCGCGCCCGCACCGCTCATGTACCCCGAGAGGCTGTGGCGATAGGGCTTGTCGATGGTGACGGCCACCAGGTGGCCCGTGGGGTCGACCCCCTCCGGTGCGATGAGGTGCACGATTTCGTTCCGCTGACTACGCCCTGTAAATCGCCCCGTATCCCCGGGCGATGGCCCCTCCACCAACACCTGCAACTCCTGACCGACCAGGGACTGCAAGTGCGCTTGCTGCTGCTCGTCCACGACTGCGAACAAGCGAGCCAAACGATCATCCTTCGCCTCTTCGGAAACTTCGTCGCGGAGCTTGAGCGCCGGAGTGTACGGCCGCGGGGAATACTTGAAAGCAAACGCGGCCACGAACCCGACCCGCCGCACCAGATCGACGGTTTGCTCGAAGTCCTCTTCGGTCTCGCCCGGGAAGCCCACGATGAAATCCGCGGACAACGTGAGGCCAGGCTTCGCTTGCTTCAATGCATCGGTGCGCGCGATGTACTCCTCGGCCGTGTAGCGTCGCGCCATGCGTCGCAACACGCGATCGGAACCCGACTGCACCGGCAGGTGAACGTGCGACGGAAGCACCTCGAGCTCGGCGTGCGCCGCGAGCAGCTCGGCCGTGATGTGACGGGGGTGCGGGGAGGTGTAGCGAAGTCGCGCGAGCCCGGGAACTTCGTTCGCGATGCGCCAGAGGAGCCCCGCGAACCGGGAGGTCGAGGCGGCCGTCCGTGATTCCGCCTTGCTGGCTTCCGCCTCCGCGCCAGGCTCGTGCCAGGAGTTGACCGTCTGCCCGCGCAGGGTGATCTCGCGCACCGCCCCGGCGACCAGGTCCTGAATCTCCCCGACGATCTCGTCGGCAGGCCGGTACCGCTCGCTCCCGCGTGTATAGGGAACGAGACAAAACGTGCACCGCTCGTCGCAGCCCTTCATCACCGTGACGTACGCGGTGACCTCTCGACGATCTGGGTGCGGCTTGGCACGAAGGAAGTGCGGGTCGTCCATATCGAACACCGTCCGGGTGATCGGCGGGGCGCCCTGCTCGGCTTCCCGGACCAGCGCGGGCAGCTCGGGAATGTTGTCCGGGCCGAGCACGATGTCGACGAACGGCGCTTTGCGGAGCAGCCGGTCGCCCTCCTGCTGGGCGACGCATCCCGCAACCGCCAGCACGAGGCCCGGCCGGGCCTCTTTGAAGGGCCGGAAGGTCCCGAGAAGGCTCATCAACTTGTGCTCTGCCTTCTCGCGCACACTGCAGGTGTTGACCACCAGGAGATCGGCCAACGCCGGCTCGCTCGCCTCGCGGAAACCGCTCGCCAACAGGACCTCCTCGATCCGGCGGGAGTCGTGGACGTTCATCTGGCAGCCAAAGGTCTGGACGAAGTACTGCTTCATGGCCAATCTGGCGATAGCTTTAGCAGCAGGCGGGGTGGCCGCCAAATGGCCGAAATTACGCCGTTCGCTGGCGGAATTGGGGCTCTCCGCGCTACAAGCCCTAGGTAGATGGCTTGCCGGCGATGCATCTGCCTCCTGCTCGTTCTGGCGAGCGGCTGCAAGACGATCCCAGAGGATGCATACGGCATCGATCGCATCCGTTTCACCGGCATGGAGCAGCTCGATCCGGAAGCGCTGAGGGCCTGCCTGGCCAGCCAGGAACGGGACCGTGTCACCCTCTCCTTCGGCACCAGCCCGGACCGGGAATGCGGCGTCCCACCGTTCGATGGAAAGCGCGTCTCGTTCGACCTTTGGAAGAAGCTCCGCAAGGGTTGGCCGACCCTCGATTCCGCGGTGTTCGACCGTGATGTGCAGCGAATCGAACGCTGGTACCAGGCACGCGGCTACTACGACGCAGCGGTCGTCAGCACGGAGTTCGATCCGGCTTCGGCTGCCGGCAACGACCGCGTCATCGTGACGGCCGGAGGCGAGGCCCCCTGCACTCGAGAAGCCGGCGATGAGGGGTGCAAGTTGAAGATCGGCATCGAGGTCGAGGAAGGCCAGCCCGTTGTGGTGCGCTCGATCCAGGTGACTGGGCACGAAGGTTGGGACCGAGCGAAGCGCGACAGAATCGAGAAAGCCGTCGGGCTCGAGGTAGGGAAGCCGTTCGACGAATCGGTGTACGAACGCACCAAGCGCGACATCCGACGTGGGCTCCGGGAGGCGAGCTACGCATGTGGTTCGGTGTCCGGGCGCGTCGAGATCGATCGCGAAACCAGAGAGGCATTCGTCGAGTTCTACGTGCATGGGGGGCCGCCGAGCACGTTCGGGGACATCAGTGTCACCGGCAACGGTAAGCTACCAGCGGATACCATCCTCGACGTCGCAAACCTCAAAACGGGTCAAACCTACGGCTCGCTCACTCTTGCGGACGCCCAACGCGCCGTGTACGCACTCGGCGCACTGGCATCGGTGAACGTGACCTCGACGCCTCGGTTGAACGAAGAGGAACAGTGCACGGGGATCGTCGACGTCAACATCGCGGTCGAGCCCGGCCGGGAGATCCGCTGGGGCATTGGCGCGGGCCTACAGAGCGGCACAATCGCCACCCTGACGCTCCAGCAGGACACTCGGATCTCGGATGTTCACTTGTTCGGCCTGTTCGAACACCGCAATTTCATTGGTGGCTTTCGCCGCTTGCGTGTCGAGGATCGCCCGAAGATCGTGGCTCGTGACCCGCTCTTCCGCTTCGGCAGGGGCTTCCTCTTTGGCAATGAGCTCCGCGTCGAATACCGGCGGCCGGCGTTCCTCGAGCCGCGCACCACGTCTGCGATCCAGTTCCGCCACGACTGGGGCCCGGATCCCTACGAGCTCTTTCGCCGCCACGACCTTCAAATTCGCGGAAGCCTCTCGAGACCGTTCTACAACGGCCGCCTTGTGTTGGTCGGCGCTCTCAACTACGACACCTACCTGACCGTCGACCAGGATCCCCGGTATCCGACGAGCTACCAGGTCGTGTTCTTCGACGAGAGAGTCATCGTCGACCTCCGCGACGACTCTCGCTCTCCGCGAAAGGGGTTCTTCTTTCAGCTCGGCACCCAACAGTCGCCCGCCAAGCTCAAGCGCTCCTGGCAGTACATTCGCGTCACGCCCGAGGTTCGCGCCTATGCACCCTTGCCGCTCTCTTCAACACTCGCGTTTCGGTTTGGTATGGGCGCGATGTTCTTGTTCTCGCGCGACCGCAACCGATTGGACCTCGTTGGTCAAGCGCTGGGTCCGCAGAACTACCGGCTGCGTTCTGGCGGACCGACGAGCCATCGCGGGTTCTTCGGTGGCTTTTTGGGGGACCCCGGCAGCATCGACTCCCTCAACCGAGAGGGCTTCGACGCGCGCAACGATGGTGGGCTTCGCCGGTGGGAAGCGGGCGTCGAGTGGCGCGTCCCGATAACGCAGGCCTTCGCGACGGCGCTGTTCATGGACTTCGGCGACGTGAACCGTAGCCCGGTATTCCGATTCAAATACATCCACGCCGCGGCCGGTTTTGGCTTTCGATACCAAACACCCGTTGGACCGATCCGACTCGACTTCGGCTTTCTGATACCCAAGTGGCAGGTCATCGGCGGGACGGCACCTCCCAACGCGTTCAACATCTTCCGCTTCATCAAGGGGGGCGTGCCCGGCGCCATCCATTTCACCATCGGTGAGGCGTTCTGATGCGTTGGCTGTCTCGCCTCGCCAGTTGGTTCTTGGGGTGGCCGATCATCGCGCTCGTGTCGGTGGTGGCGAGTGTGCTGTTTCATCTGGACACCGGCCTCGGCCGCAAGCTCGGCCGGGACATGCTCAACGAGTTTGTATCCGACCAGATGGTGGGCACCCTACACGCCGGTTACATCACTCAGCTTCGGCTGTGGCACACGATCGTCAAGGATACGTTCGTCTATGATCCTGACGGGAACGCGATCATCTACGGCGAGACGGTGGAGATTGGCATTGACCCCATCGCTGCGCTTCGTGGCCGCCTGCGCTTCTACTATGGCGACCTCACCAACGGCTGGGTCGACCTGATCGACGACGGCGAAGGCGCGCCGACTTTCCTCGCCGCTTTCGAGGCGGCCGATCAAACGCCGGCCGAAGGCGAGCCGTTCCACGCGATCATCGACAACATGGACCTGCGCAATCTCGAGGTGACTGGCGAGTTGCTTGGGCTCGAGGGCCTTCGCGTCGTCGACCTCGATGCGAAGGGCCGAATGGAGTTCTTCTGGATCACCGACATCGAGGTTTGGTCGGCGGAGGGGCGCATCGTGAGCCCGTTTCCATTCGAAGCGAGCCTCGACAACGTCGTCGGCAGCGTCCACACGGACGCGCGAGGCGCACAGGTCACCGCCGAGGCAAGTCGCGAGGACGAACACATGACCGCCGAGGTGGTGTACCGCCCCCACGAAGACAGTGCCCCCGAGGACCCGTGGGATCTGGACCTGTTCGTTCGCGTGGAGCCGATCAGCGCTGAGACACTGTACGACGTCGGGTTCGATTGGGCCGAGTCGCTCAAGGGGGAAACGACCGGCTGGGTGCGCCTCTGGGGTCCGGAGCAGAACTATCGTCTGCAGGCCGACCTCAACACGGCCGGTGGCCGCGCTCGCATCAAAGGGGAGCTGCCGAGCGAAGGCGTCACCCGAATCGAGATTTCCAGTCCAGGGGCGAGGTTGGCGGAGGTGATGGGCGGCGTGCCCGATGTCGAAGTCAACGGCCGAATCGAGCTGAGCAGCGACCCGCAGGACGAAGGCGTGCTGGGCATCGAGATTGAAACCGAGGGCTTCAGCTACGAGAACCTCCACGTCCCAGCGTTCATCGCAAAGATCCGGGCGCGTGACGACGGCATCGACATCGATTCCGTGCAAACCCGATACGCCGGCGGTGACCTCTACCTGGACGGGCACGTCGAGTACGAGGGCATCACGGAGATTCACGCACGCGGCAACATCCCCGAGGTGAGTGACGACCCCAATTTCCAAAAGTACGCGGAGGGAATTGAGGGAAGCGCCGAGTTCGATCTGCACATTCGCCAAACGGTACGCGATGACTTCGAAACGAAGGGGTGGGTGCGCTTCGATCGCTTCGACTACGGCGCGATCAGCGCACACTTCTTGATCCTCGAAGGGCGCATTTGGGGCGATCCGCTGAAGCCCAAGGTCGACCTCGAGCTCGACGGCGCCGCGGTTCGTGTCGCCGGGTATCCCATCGGCAACGGACAGGCGCTCCTGACCGGAGGCCCTGACGCCTACACCGCCAACGGAGAATTCACGGCCCGGGGCAACCGACGAGCGGAGTTTCAGGCGCGCATCGAGGTCAACGAAGGGGTCTACCGACTCGACGTAGACACGATTGAGCTAGCGGTGGCTGAACACTCCTGGCGAGGCTCGGTGAACAACGCCACCCTCGACCCTGACAGAGGGCTTTCGTTCGACCGGATCCTCATGGGCAGAGGGCTTCAGCGCCTCGAGGCGCAAGGCGAATGGCTCTTCGACGGACCCGACGACATCCGCGCTGACCTAGAGAACTTCGACCTGGCCTTGTTGAAGATCCTCTACCCGGAGAACGCGCCAGATCTCACAGGCGGCGTCGATCTGCACTTCGAGTTTCGCGGCGACCTCGACAAAGCACCCACCATCGTCGCCGAGGGTACGTTGACCGACGCCAACCTGTGGGACATCGCTCCCGTCAACGCCGCATATCTGATCCACTATGACAGCGGTCTGCTGAACGCGGACGCCCAGGTCGACCTCGGAGGGCGCGGAAACTTCACGCTGAGCACGACGGGGTTCGTCGAACCCAGTGCGGGCGGTATCGGGGCGTCGCTGCGCGAAGGCGTCTACGAAACGACGCTGAGCACCGGCGCGATGGACCTCACGTTACTCGAGCTCCTTCTCGAAGAGGACACGCCCGACGTCCAGGGCTACGCGGACGCTATCATTCGATTCTCGGGGCCCATCGACGCGCCCGCCTTCAAGGGCACCATCGATATTCCGGGCCTCATCATCGAGGGCTGGGGACCGGTCGAGTTCGGATCGAAATTCCGCTACGAGTACGGTGCACTGCTTGCCCAGCTTCGGCTGGCCGACGACGAAGGCGAGCTCCTCGAGACCGAAGGAAGCGTACTTCTCGACCTGGTCCACCTGGTGCAGGAGCCGGGCGAAGCGATAGAGGCTCTCGCGACATCGCCGTGGCGACTCTCTGTGCGCCTGCCGCCACGACGCTTGAGCTCGTTCCCCAAGACACTCAGCGATCGCCTCGTTCCAGATGCCGACCGCCTACAGCTCGCCGCCAGCCTCACGCTTGCCGGCGGTGCTTTCCGAACTCGCGGAGATTTCCATTCCAGCTTCGACTGGCTTTCGGATTCTTCCGAAGGCCTTTGCGGAAGCGAGTCCAATCCTCGCGCCACCGTGAAAGCGCACTTGGAGGACGGCCTCACCGAGATCACCATAGACGGGGTAGTCGGAGCCACGAAGGTACTCAACCTCGAGGCGACCTCGGAGACACCGCTCGAGGAATGGCTGCAGAACGCAGAGATCCCGTCCTGGCCGGTGACTCGTGTCAGCGCCGACTTCTACGAGGCTCCAACCGAAAACCTCCCCTACCTATGCCGCTACGCTGCCGGCGTCCTGAGCGCACAACTCAAGGCGACCGGCTTATTCAGCGACGACCCGAAGCTCGCGTTGAAGATCAAAGCCGACGAGCTGCGGGCGCGAAGGCTCGAACCCGCCCGCCGAACCGGGATGGTAAACACCATTGTCGAGACGCCGCCCTCGCGGACTCGGATCTCCGCCGGGTACGAAGATGGTATCGGCGAAATGGACGTCGACATGCAATGGTGGAACGGAGGCTCGACGGCGATCTCGGGAAAGGTTCCCCTGGTATGGGACAGTAGGCACCCCGTTCCCGTCCTAGCGAAGAGGGGCGACGTGCACGGTCGAGCAGACTTCGACCGGATGCCGCTACAAGCAGTACTCGCGTGGATGGCAGGCGTGGTCAACGTCGAAGGTATTCTCCAAGGCAGCGTGACGGCACAAGGCCCGGCGCGGGATCCGAGCTTCGTCGGGAGCGTCGAGCTCTCCGACGGTCGCGTCAATCTGCGCAGCGTGGGCCAGACTCTCGAAGACGTGACGGGGCGCGCCATCTTCGACGAGGATGGCGTCTCGATCACCGATTTGCGGGCCACCGATACGGGCGGGGCGGCCGAGGTCGACGGCCGAGTTGCCTTCAAAGAGCTGCGGCTCAACAGGGTGGACCTCGTCGTACAAGCGGACACCTTCCCGGTGCGCCAGGAGGGGTCGATCATGGCGCGACTCGACGGCAGCGCCCGAATGATCGCGAAGTTCGGAGATGACGGCCTAGAGGGCGAGCTCCGGCTGGGGAAGCTCGAAGTCGACATTCCGGAAGGCTCCGCGACACCACAAGACCTCGAACGGCATCCGGAAGTGTTCTTCATCGGGGAGACCTACGAACCGGTCCGACGAACCAGCGCCTACCACGTACAGCTGAAGATTCGGTCCGAAGATCGGTTGATCATACGCAGCAAGGACCAGGGGTTCTACGTCGAGGCGACCGCGAAGCTGGACACCAGTATGGCCGAAGAGTTCACTGTCGAAGGGTCGGTCAACCTGCAGAGGGGCAGCTTCCAGGTGTTCGGGAAGCGGTTCGACATCCGCTCCGGAAGCATGGTCTTCGACGGAGACCCCGAGATGGACGCCAAGGTCGACCTCGTCGCGCGTCACTCGCTCCGCGGAAGCAATGACACCGTCACGGTCACGGTGTCCGGTCGCCTGAGCGACCCGACGATCGAATTCAAATCGAGTGTGCCCACGAGCAGCGAAGCCCAAGTCATCGCCCTTCTCGTCACAGGCACCACGCGACAGCAACGCGGGGTCAACACCTCCACGGCCCAAGCCTCACAGGACACCTCTAATTTCCTCACAGGGGTCGCGGCAGGCCTCTTCTCGGCGTCCTTGCAATCGCAGTTCGGCGGATTTGCGCCGACGTTCGGCATCCAGCAGGGACAGGGCCTCTCGGACGACATCGAGGGGGACACAGCCGTCCAGGTCGGCTTCAACGTAGACAGTGTGCTCCCAGACAATCTCCCGATCCGTGGTCTGTACGTCGAAGGGCAGTTTGTGGCGCGGCGAAACGAAGGCGGTCCGAACACGACCGCGCAGGCACAGCGTCCTGGTTTCTTGATCGAGGCTCTGTGGCCACTAAACTTCGTCACGACGGGCACGTTCGCCCCTCCCTCCAACTGGAGCCTCGACGTGACGTGGGAGCCTTGAAGCAAGTATGAGCCGTACATTGTTCGGAACCGATGGCCTTCGCGGCCTCGCCAACCGCGGTGACATGACGCCAGAGATGGCCTTTCGCATCGGGGCTGCGATCGCGTATCGAGCGGGCAAGCGTGTCACGCACACGCCCAGAATCGTCGTCGGCAAGGATACCCGGCTCTCCGGGTATCTGTTCGAGACGGCGGTGGCTTCGGGCATCTGCGCGCTTGGCGGCGAAGTGATGCTGTCGGGACCGCTTCCGACGCCCGCAATTGCGCACCTCACGACGAGCATGCGTGCAGATGCCGGCGTGGTGATCAGCGCGTCTCACAACCCGTACCAGGACAACGGGATCAAGATCTTTGGCTCAGACGGGTTCAAGCTGCCCGACGAGGTCGAAAAGGACATCGAGGCGCTGATCTTCGGAACGGAGCTCGACAGGAAGCGGCCAACCGGGACGCGTGTGGGCAGAGCGGAGCGCCTAGACGACGCGCCTGGACGCTACGTAGCGTTCGTCAAGGCCTCGTTTCCAGACGAGCTGACGCTCGAAGGCCTGAAGATCGTGGTCGACGCGGCACACGGCGCCGCCTATCGGACCGCGCCGCTGGTCTTTTCAGAGCTTGGCGCCGCGACCCATGCGATTGGGGTTCGTCCGAACGGCAAGAACATCAACCACAACGTCGGCGCGCTACACCCGGAAACCTGCGCGCGCGAAGTACGAAAGCGTGGCGCAGATCTCGGCATCGCTCTCGACGGTGATGCCGACCGCATCATCATGATTGACGACAAGGGCAACCAGATCGATGGCGACGTGATCATGGCGTTGTGCGCGACGCGTATGCTCCGCGCCAAGCGTCTTCGTCGCAGGACTCTGGTCGCCACCGTGATGAGCAACCTTGGCCTCGAGCGCGCCATCGAAAAACACAACGGCAAGTTGCTGCGCTGCCAGGTGGGGGACCGCTATGTCGTCGAAACGATGCGAAAGCGGGGTTTGAACTTCGGCGGAGAACAGTCCGGACACTTGATTTTCCTGGACCACGCGACCACCGGCGACGGCCTGATTGCCGCCATGCAGGTGCTCGCCATCGTGCTGCGCGAAGGTCGCCCCCTCTCGGAGCTCGCCAGGGAGGTGATGGACCGCGTTCCGCAGGTGCTGGTCAACGTCACCCTGCCCGATCGCCGGCCCTTGGAGGATCTTCCCAAGACGTCGCTCGCCATCGCCCGCGCGGAGAAAGCTCTCGGTAAGAAGGGCCGCGTGCTGGTTCGTTGGAGCGGCACCGAACCCAAGCTCAGGGTCATGATCGAGGGCCCCAAACACGACCGAATCAAAGCCATGGCCCAAGACATCGCCGCCCAGGCCAAGAAAGAGGCTACTCGCCTAGCAGCACGGTGATGAGGGCGGGCTCGAGGTCGAGCACCTCGATTTCGTCGGGCAAGCCGCGAAGCTCGACGGGCACCGCCAGTGCACCCTTCTTCAAGGGGACATCGCTCAAGTTGACGATGGCCAGCACGGACGCCGGATTGAGTTGGTCGACGATCGCCTCGGGACCGCGAATACGTGCGGTGATCGCGCGAGGGCGTAGCGCGCGCGGCACGACACCTTCGGCGTCGACTCGCAGCGGCGACAGAACTCGCTCTTTCATCTTGGGCTGAACGCGTAGAGTCACCAGGACGGTTTGATCTCCGAACGTCGTGTTGGCCGGCGCACCGACGAGCGGAACCTCCCGCTGTACGACGCCGTCCTCGAGCTCGGTGACGTCGATCTCCATCGAGCGGACGGTGCGCATCGAGTTGACCACATCCCGGGGCCCATCGACCCGCATCGTTTCCGGAAACACCTCGGGCTCTCCTGCCCATTCGAGCCCCGCGGGGAGCTTCCCGTCGAGCGAGACCTCGACCGGAAGCTCACGGATGGCGCGAGGCACCCACTTGAACACCAACGAGGGTGGAACGACCTGCATCACCGACACCCCCGTCGGAAGGTCGAATATCTCTTTCTCGAGGTAGTACCGCGACTCGTCCTTCGTCTTGAGGCTCACGTCGACCGGAGGCAGGTTCTCTTGCCGGATCGCATTGAGCCGGGCCCTGCTCCCCTTCAGGCGCACTCGAACCCGGTCCGGGACCTCGGTCACGAGGATCATGTTCTGTGCGTCGGCCGGCGGCTGTACCACCACGCCGACGTACACGTTTCGCTCCATGTCCTCTGCGCCATGCACCAACGAGAGCATGAGGATGGCGAGGCCGAGCGCGCCGGCCTTCAACCCGAGGTTGCCGGTGAAGAAGACCCGGACAGTGTGAAGCAGGTCGACGAAAGCGCTCACGAAGTTTCCTTGGCCTTCTTGACCGTAATCACCGCTTCTGTACTCTGCGATCGGCCCGGTTCAGGAGGCACCAGCGTGTTTCGGCGGTCGGCGGCTTTGCGGCGGCTGCGCTTGGGCGCGTAGAAGAGGCCGTAAAGCGCGTCCCGTAGCGAAGCCACGTCGAGATTGCGGACGATGTTGCCGTCGAAACAAAGTGAAATCGCTCCGCGCTCTTCGCTGACCACGACGACCACCGCGTCGGTCTCCTCGGTGATGCCGATGCCAGCGCGATGTCGCGCGCCCAATGAGCGATCGCCACCGGCCGATCCCGCCATCGGCAGAAACACCCCGGCCTGCCAGATACGCCCCTCGCGGAGCACGACGGCGCCGTCATGCATGGGGTTCTCGAAGCTCGGGACGAAGATACTGTGCAGTAGCTCTTTGCTGACTGCTGCATCGACCTCTGTCCCGCGTTCGATGAATTCGTCGAGGGCCGCACCTCGCTCGAACGCGACCAACGCACCGATGCGCTTCTGCGCGAGCGTCCCTACGGCCTTGATGACTTCTTCGATCGTCTGCGTCTCTTTGGCGGTGCGCTGCCCGCGAAGCAGCGGGCGCCTTCCCATTCGCGCCAGCGCACGCCGGATGTCCGACTGGAAGATGATGACGACGATGATCGCGAGGTAGGCGAGCACCGAATCGAGGATCGTAGTGACGGTCACAAGCCCCGCGCGACGGACGAAGAGGTAACCGACGAACACGAGACACAAGCCGATGGCTACCTGCATCGCGCGCGTACCGCGCAAAATAACCAGTGCCCAGTAGATGAGAACGGCTACCAAGCCGATGTCGAGGCAGTCGTGAATCACGTCCCATGGGGTTCTCTGGAAGAAGCCCACGAAGCCGTCGCCGAGTGCGCTCAGCACGGTGCTGAGGACTTCGATCACGACGGGCCCTCGCCCGAGTCGCGAAGGGCTTGGCCAAAACGAACGAGCTGACTCATCACATGCACGTCGTGCACGCGCACCGCGTCAACCCCGGCCGCCACGCAGATCGCGACTGCTGCCGCCGTACCGCCGAGCCGATCGTCGGCCGCCGGCAGCTCACCACCTCGGTTCGGCGCAAGTTCGGCGATGAAGGATTTCCGCGAAGGCCCCACAAGTACACGGTATCCGGTCTTTCGGAAACGCCCAAGAGAACTTAGTAGCGTGGCGGATTGAAGGGC
>QMMB01000033.1 GCA_003647035.1 Deltaproteobacteria bacterium
CATCTCGGCGGTGTGTTGACTGCGTCGGCGTACGCGGATGTTCGAATCTTTCTCGCGCTTTTTGTTTTTAATGGTGCGTCCGCCACCGAGAACGTGTTCATTCCCGATTTCAATCTGCCGGAAAACACATCCGACGTCATCGCGTTGGACGCCACGACCGGCGATGAGATCTGGCGCGTGCCCGTCGAAAGCCCGAGCATCGGCGGCTTTCAGTACGCCAATGGCGTCGTGTACGCCGCGCACACGCTTGGCAAGCTACGCGCCTTCAATGCCGAGAACGGCGATGTGCTGTGGACCGAGCAGGTAGGCTTCAGCCAAGCCAGCGGAACTACGGTTTCCAACGGGCGACTCTTCGTCACCCATGGTTTTCAATTCATCCGGATCGTCATGGCCCCGCCCGGGATGGAGGGCGGTATTCAGGTATACGGACTCAAGTAGGCCTCCCCCCGGGCCCACGATGGGCATGGGCGGCGGTTCCGCTAGTCGGTCTCGAGGAAGTTCGCCTTCCACGGGCCTATGCCGGTTACCTGGAGCACCGCCGGTCCGTCGGCGAGAACGAAATGATGCGCGTCTTTGGCGTTGACGTAGTAGTCGCCCGGACCAAACCAGGTGACGTTCTTGCGATCGACCTCGTCGCCGAAGCCCACGCCGATCTTCCCTTCCAAAATCGTCACTCGCTCGTTGCGGGGGTGCCAATGGGGCTTCATTTCAAACTCGCTGCCGATTCGAAATCGAACCGTAAACAGCATCTCTCGTTTGGGGTCACCCTCGAGAACTGCCATCTCGCAGCCAGCGGGGAGGGTGGGGGGACACGACACCCACGCTATCTCGTCTGCGCGTGAAGCAAGTTGTGTCTCACCGGCTGGAAAGCCCGCTTCTGTTACGCCTGCCTCGGGGCAGCTTGGCTTGGTCTGCGATGCGGCACAGCCCGAATTGACGGCGAGGAGGGTCAACGAGAGAAGGAGAACTGCGTATCGCATGACCGTTGCGTACCCCGAGACCAGGTCTCCTGGCAAGTGCCGGCGCGTTCACTTGCGTCAAGCGGGGACGCGTCGGACGGTGACGAAATAGCCGCCCAACCCAACTATCGTCAACACCCCGAGCCAAGGTAGCAGGCTGGTCTGCGCTTTGAACGCGTTGTAGAGCATCCAGATCGACGACGTGGCGTAGACGCCCGCTGCAACCAGTGCCGACTTTCGCGGCGCTGGAAGGTCAGGTTTGTGCCGCCGAACGAAGAACAGGCCTATGGCAACGAGGGCGGAGAACAAGATCAACACGCCGGCCACGTTGCTGAGGAGCTCGCCGATCGAGTGCAACTGGAGTAGCACGATCGCGAGCACACCTTGAATCACGATCGACGCGCGGGGTGGAACGCCGGGCCTCCCACGAAGTACAGCGGGAAGGAAGCCGTCGCGCGCCATCTCGGCGTAGACCCGGGGTCCGACGAGCAGCATCGCGCTCACGCTGGATAGCATCACGATCGCGATGCCCATCGACATGACGCCAGACCCAGCTTCCCCGAGGAGATCCTGGGCAACGAGGTGTCCTAGCGTGACCCGAGCCTCATCGTAGCTGAACACCACGCGGGCGCGTTCGGGCGTCAGGTTGGCGACTAGGACCCAGTTGACGAGCAGATAGGCGAGGCCGACGACGGCGCACCCGATCAACATCGCGCGGGGCACGTCGCGCTTCGGGTTGCGGAACTCCTCGGCTGTATATGCCGCGGCGTTCCAGCCAGAAAAAGCGTACGCCACGAAGAAGAGGCTCGTGGCAAACGGCAGTGGGGCGAACTCGGTGCTCCCCGTCGCGGGTACCCAAGTCGGCCACTCGCTGTTGCCGACCGACACGCCAAGCGCCACGAACCCGAGCACGAGCAAGCCCTTGATGATGACGAGCCCGTTCTGAATCCACTTGGAGAGATTCAAACCGAGCGAGTGGAACAGCGTCAGCACGATGATCACGGCGGTCGCACCAAGGCGAGGATCGCCCGCGCCGAAAACGGCAAACGAGAAGGCCGCCGCGGCGTACGCGCTGATCGCCATGGGCGCGGAGAAGCCGACCAGGAGCGAGGCCCACCCGGCCAAGTAGCCGACCGCGGGATGAAGCAGCTCGGATAGGTAGCGATACTCGCCGCCGGATCGCGGGATCAGAACGCTCGCCTCGGCATAAGTGCGAGCGCCCGCCATTGCGAGTACGGCGCCGACGAGCCATGCGGCCAGGATCCAGCCCGCGCTGAGCTCTTGTGCCATGAAGCCCGCGCTGAGAAACACCCCGGCGCCAATCATGTTGGCAACCACCAGGCCCACTCCGGAACCGAGGTCCAAGAAGCCCTCGCCCGGAGGAGTCGCGTATGAATCCAGATTCTCCCGTGCCACCTTGCTCCGTGACGTCTCTATCGGTCTTGAGTCTCTTCCGCAGGCTTCGGACGAAAATAGAGATTGATCTTGTCAACCTTTAGATACTTTTCAATCAACTCGTAGCCGTTCGCAGCGAAGTAGTATTTTACGAGGTCTGGCCTAACAGCTTCAACACCGCAAAGCTCGGGCTGTACGTCGGCAAAATATTTCGGACAAGAGGGTACGTCTATTAAGAGACGGTGCCTAGGCCGCACGGGCGGCCCGGTACTCCTTTTTTCGACGCTGCATCGTGAGCTGTTTGATCTTGTCCCCTGCGGACAAGACCTGGGCGGCTCTTGCTTCGAGCGTACGGCGCCATCGACATGCCCTCATCGCCTCGCATCGCGCACCTTTATATGGTCGGCCACTTCTACAACACCTACGCGCCGGGCGGTGTGGGGGGCGATGTCATCCGTGGCGTGGCCAGCCGTAAGTCCTTTGGGGATCTCCACTGGGCAAGCGCCACGAGCGGTGTGGCGGTCGTGTTCGTCGAGCGAGTCATCGGCGTCTCGGCTCTGCTGGTTCTCGCGACAGGCGCCTATCTGATTGACCCGATCCCCGGGTTCGGGAACGTGGGTTTGTGGGCCGCCCTAGGCCTCGCGGCGGCCGGAGCCGCGTTGTTCGGCATCGCGATTGCGCCAAGGCTAGCGCCATTGCTTCCCGAGAAGCTCGGCAAGCCGTTACGCGCCCTCCCTCCACCGCTAGATGTGCTCGGAGACAGGCGCCCTCATTGCGCGCGCCGGCGTTCCGAGACGGCGGGTTGGCCTGGCTGACCTTCCGCAGATGACGTAGCCGACCAGCAGGAACCCCACCACGAGCGTTCCCAAGACGCTGTAGACGAACAGAGCGGGGTCCGGAAAGATGCCAGAGCTTGCAACCTCGGCGAGAAGGCTATTGCTGACGGTGGTGTGATTGGCTGCTGCAAACATGGCGAAATCTCCTTCTATAGGGGCTACGCCAGGGCTGCGGAGTTGGATTAACCGAACTCGGAATTCGTCGAAAAAGCCCCGTTTCCCTCCGCGGCAGGGCTTTCTTCTTTGGCGCTGCCGCCTGGTCATCTACAACATGCGTGACGAGGAGTCGTGAGCACAGGAGTAGACCAGACCACCGACAGCCGGGAGTTTCTGCAGCAACGGGTCGCCGCGTTCGGGCGCGTCGTGGCGCTCATCTTGTTCCTCGCCTTGGTCGGCCGGGTCCTCTTGGGCGTCGCGTTCGGCTACTGGCGAGGGGAACTCGCACATCCCTCCCTTTGGGCTCACGCGGTCGCTTGGATTCCCGTCGCTTGCGTGTGGCTCATCTGTCGTTCGCGCCCCTTGGAAACGCGGACCATTCAACTCGTTGAAGGTGTTGGGTTGGTGCTGACGAGCATCTGTCTCGTCGTCATGGGCGTGAATCTACCAGCGGCGGCCGGGGCTGCGACGACTACCGCGTACGCGCTTTCGTTTGGGCTCGTTGCGCGCGCGGTTTTCGTGCCCAGCACAGCCAGACACACAGTTTGGCTCGGGCTCGCGATCGGGATTGCCCTCGTCGTCGCGGTCTATCAAAACTTTCTCACCGTGGATCTGGAAGTCTGGAACAGCCACGGGTTCTTTCGCACGATCGAAGACAAGTCCACGCTCGCGCGAAGCCAGTCCATACAGATCGGATTTGCGTGGTCACTCACCACGCTGCTTGCTGCCTGGACGACACGGGTGATCTACGGGTTGCGCAAAGATGCGCGCGACGCCAGGAAACTTGGTCAGTACATCGTCGAAGAAAAGATCGGGGAGGGCGG
Source organism: Deltaproteobacteria bacterium (assembly GCA_003647035.1). Lineage (GTDB taxonomy): Bacteria > Myxococcota_A > Polyangia > Polyangiales > Houyiibacteriaceae > SG8-38. Next base: position 4,171 of record QMMB01000033.1, read on the forward strand.
GATGGGCACCGTCTACCGAGCGCAGCACGGGCTGCTCAAGCGACCGACCGCTGTCAAGCTGCTGGGCCCCGAGCGCAACACTTCGGAGGATATCGACCGTTTTCGACGCGAAGTGCAGATGACCGCGAAGCTCAAGCACCCCAACACCGTCACGATTTACGACTACGGATGCACGGACGACGGGACCTTCTATTACGCCATGGAGTTGCTCGACGGCGTCACGCTGCTGGAGATCGTGCAGGCCGGGGGCCAGCTTCCGGGGCCCCGGGTGGTTCACATCATGAGGCAGGCCGCGATGGCTTTGAACGAGGCGCACACGATCGGTCTCGTACATCGTGACATCAAGCCCAACAACATCATGATGACGCAGCAGGGTGGCGCTTATGACGTTACGAAAGTGCTCGATTTCGGTCTAGTGAAGAGCGTCGACTCCAATGCCGACGCGACCAAGACATGGTCCGAAGGCCTCATTGGCACGCCGCGCTTCATGAGCCCGGAGCAGATATTGGATCCCCCGTCGGTCGACGCGCGATCGGACCTCTATGCGCTCGGTTTGGTCGGGTACTACCTGCTGACCGGGCGCTTCGTATTCGAGAGCACAAACCCCGTCGAGATCTGCGCGCAGCACTTGAGCGCGATACCCGATCCCCCTTCCTCTGTGACGGCGTGTGATGTAAACCCCGGTCTCGAACGCATCATCATGCAATGCTTAGAGAAGAAACGCGATGACAGGCCCGCATCGGGAGTAGAGATCGCGGAGCAACTGCGAGGTCTCGCTGTGGACCCGTGGTTGCAGCGACATGCGGCACAATGGTGGGAGAGCGAGGGCAACAGAATCATCATGAGCAGAGACAGCGGCGCTGAAGTTGGCAGCCTCGCCACGATTCGGGCGGAGCGGGTTCTTACCGACACGTGATGGCGGAGGCAAGACCCACCGACCCTGTCGACCTCGTCGCCGCGATGGCGGCGGACGAATCAGGTGCACCCCTAAAGGAGTTCTACACGCTGTATGCGAGCACTGTTCTCGCCCTGCTGATGAAGATGCTTGGATCCCGCGCGGAGGCTGAGGAGATCTTGCAAGATGTCTTCGTCGAGCTCTGGCGACGCGCGCCTCAGTACGACAGCTCGAGAGGTGGCGTCATAGCTTGGGTCGTCACGGTTGCCCGCAGCCGAGCCCTCGATGCGTTGCGCGCCCGCTCACGCCGGCACGGGAACGATCAGCTGCAGTTCTTCAGCGAGAGGCACGGGATCCGTACCGACGGAGGGCGGCCCGACGTGCTCGTCTCGTCCACGCGTTGGCATCAGGCTCTAAGACAAGCGTTCCAGCGTTTGAGCGAGGACCAGCGATCCGTGCTCGAGCTCTCGTATTTTCTAGGCATGTCTCACGGTCAGATCGCCGAGACGCTCAACCTTCCGGTCGGCACCGTGAAGTCCCGGATCCTCGCCGGTATGCGTGAGCTCCGTACGATGCTCCCCATCATTCATCGGAGCATGGTCGCATGAGTGACGAAAAAGAACGCGCCGAGCTTCTTGCAGCTCTCCATGCGGCCGGCGCGGCCTCGGACGAGGACGAGACGGAACTGCGGGCGTTGCTAGAGGCGGATCCAAGCCTCGAAAAGATCGTCAAGGATTTTCAGGATTCGATTGCGGCGCTTGCTTCGAGCTTCGACCCGCTAGAGACCCCTCCCAAAACCTTCGCGCAGATCCAAAAGAAGATCGCCCGGGAACGAGGTGGCTTCTTCAGTCGGCTGCGCAGTTGGTTTTCGAAGCCTTGATTCGCCTGGTGGCGCACGAAAAAAGCCGGCCCCCCGAAGGGGACCGGCTCGAGAGATGACAGCGGAACGTGGATGGAGCGTGAGGCTCGGTCCTAGAAAGGAGCCACCACCAAGGTGTATTCGATCATCGTCTGCTCCTCGGGGACGCCTTGTACGTACACGCGAGCCAACTGCACCTGGTCGTTGCGAATCGAGACGAAGAACTCGCCTTCGTTGCAGTCGATGGGCGGTCCGGTGATTCGCGTAGCGTCGTTCCCGTTGACGTTGAGCAGCTCGACACGAGCGAAGACGTTCTCGTCCCCGTAGACATCGCAGTCGATGGAGACCGTGATTCTCTGGACGGGATTGCTGTTGTTCGGGAGCTCGAACTGGATGAAGTCCTCGTTGTCGCCGTCCTCGGCCGAGATCTGGTCGGTGTATACGATCTCGCGGGTGTTGGTGATGCTCAGGAACTCGTCGACTGCCGGATTCGCCGCGCTATCGTTGTCGAACGGAGCGATCAGATCCTCGACAATCTCGTCTTCGACGATTTCGTCTTCGACCACCTCGTCGTCGAACTCTCCGTCCAGGATCGGCTCGTCGACGAGGCCGGGGTCGCCACAGGCGATGGCGAACAGGGCAAGAAGGCTAAGGCAGGCTGCGTTGAGTAGGTACTTGTTCATGGGATGCTCTCCTAGTTGGGTGTTGTCGGCGGCGCGTGTCCGCCTTCACAAACCCCTACGCCGCCAACCCCCACTTGGATTAAGGGGACACGCTCTACCCGAAAATCATCCCTGATTTTCCATACTTAGAGGCCACACCGCGAGAACGGGCGCTAGTTGAGGCGGCTTCGCGCTGCGGCGTTCAACGCCCTGTCCACGGTCTGGGCGCTGAAGCCTACGATGACCTCGTCGCCGATCTTGATCGTGGGCACGCTTCGGCGCGGATTCAGCCGCAAGTACTCCCCGCGCGCCGCGGCGTCCTCGTCGACGTCGTGCTCGGTAAACGAAATGCCCGCCTCCTGAAAGTACTTACGGGCGCGTTGGCAGACGCCGCACCAGGCGGTCGAGTACATCACCACGGGTACACGACGGCGCGCGTAGGCGATCTCGGATTTGCTGGGCTCTGTTTGTCTCGGCTGTGGCCGTGCGCTTGCGGTCGTCGGACCGCCGGACACACTGCTTCGTGCGACCGGCTTTTGCAGAGCTGCCGGACCGAGATTCTCGAACGCCCGGATGCGCTCTTCACGCGACAGCTCTCTGTTCCCGAGGATACTCCCGAATGTGATCACTCGAGTTTCCGAGGTTGCGGTCGACGTGGGCGGCCTTTCGGGAAGCTCCTCTTCGACTTCCTCGTCCATGGGCTCCGCCGGCGGAGGCGGTGGAGCCTCCATTGCGCGGACCGTGTCCTCGATGAACTGCGAGATCTCGTCGCACCCCGACAAGGTGGCGCAGATGCACAAGGCCCCCGCCCAAAGACCAATCGACGCGCGATATCCCGGCATGAGCAGCGAGTATCGTGCCGCGGGAGCGGGAGTGTCTAGAACTTGGCAGTCGGCGTCAGCACCACGACCGGCAGCTCACGCTTCGTGCGGGTCTGGTACTTCGACCACATGGGGTTGATCGACGCGCCTATTTCCCACAGGCGCTGGCGCTCGGCGCCCGTGGCCAGCGTGGCTTTGACATCCAACTGCTTCCGCCCCACTCGCACCGATCCCGCGGGATCCACCTGAAGATTCTTCCACCACTGAGGGTCGCGTTTGGCAGCCCCGTCCGAGCCGACGACTACATAGCTCTCGCCGTCTTCGAAGTAGACGAGCGGCGTCGAGCGAACCTGGCCAGACTTGCGGCCCGTGACCGACAGGAGCAGCGTCGGAAGACCGGCCCACGCGCCGATGCGCCCGCCACTCCGCTCGTAGACAGTAGCGTGTGTCCTGAACATTGCCTTGAGCGCGCGTGCACGCATGTGTTGGAAGCGGGAGGCCATGGAGCGGATATCTTACGCGTCGCCCGTCATGATGAAAAGCGGCAGATCACCGAAGGCTTTGTACTTTGGTCGCAGGCGCTCGAGGTTGTAGTACTTGTTGACGTCCACAATTTTCTTGGCTCCGATGATCACGTCGAGCGGGACGTTGCCGTAGCGCCCGTTGTGTACCGAAACGAGCTGGCCGGAGGTGCCCGCATCGATGAGATCCAACGCCAGGTTGCCAAATGCCATGGGGACGATCGAATCGAGGGCATCCGGGTCACCGCTGCGAACCAAATAGCCGAGTCGTTGGCTGACCGTGTTGATCCGGCGGCCCTGGTTGAACCTCGGAGACAATCGTTTGAGCGCGGCGGCCACTCGGTCTCCGACTCCACCAAGCTTGCGGTGACCAAACTGGTCCGCTTCCTCCGACTCGAAAGACATCGCGTCATCCCCCGTCATCTGAGCGCCCTCGGATACGAGGACCACCGAGTAGTTGCTGGGGTTTCGGTCCCGGTCGTGAACGAGGAGCTCGGTGAGCTGCTCGATGTTGAAGCTATGCTCTGGAATGACGCAACGATCGGCCGCGCCCGCCATCGTCGGCAGAAGCGCGGTGTACCCGGCGTAGCGCCCGAACACCTCGATCACGAGAAAGCGTTCGTGCGAACCGGCCGAAGTGCGGAGCTTGTGGGTGAGCTCGATGGTCCGGGTCACACAAGTGCTGAACCCGATGCAGTAGTCCGTCCCGGGAACATCGTTGTCCATCGTTTTGGGAATCGCGACGACTGGTACGCCTCGCTTGTGCAAGTGCGCTCCATAGCTGAGGGTGTCGTCGCCGCCGATCGGAATCAGATAGTCGATGCCGAGGAAGTCGAGATTGGTGAGTATGTCATCGGTGACGTCGTTGACTTCGTCGTGATATTTGTTTCTGAGGTGGGGGGGCAGCAGCATCTTGGGCAGGTGACTCGGGCGCGTTCTGGAGCTGTGCAAGAACGTGCCCCCGGTCCGCCCCGCCCTGTTGACGACGTCTTCGGTCAAGACGGACGCGTACTTGCTGTTGTCGGCGTCCTTGTCCGGGACGACATCCACAAGACCGGCCCAGCCCCGGCGGATTCCGATGACACGGTGTCCCTCTCGCAGTGCGCGAATCGTGACGGCTCGAATGGCCGGATTGAGGCCCGGCACGTCACCGCCGCCAGTGAGAATTCCAATCGTAGATTTCACTCGGCAACCCTAGCGCAGGCAGGCTGTCGGGCTAGACGCCGGCGTTACGCAGCCGGCGGCGGCTCACTGACCCGGGCGATCGTCCCGCGGAGCGTTTCGTCAGCGACGTGCTCGTGAATCCAGTATCGCAGCGCCTTGCGCTTCGCGGTGTACATCGCCGCGTCGGCTTTTTCGAGGAGGCGCCTCACCGATTCGTGGTCGACCTCGCCTCGGACCGTACTGGCGCCGGCTGGGATGCGCGGAAGGGTAGTCCGATCCCCGAAGTGACACTCCCGATCGGGGAAGAAGGCGACGCCGATGCTTGCACCCACGTGCATCGTCACGCCGCCGCCCGCGATCGGCTCTTCGATTGCGTGCGAGATTTTCTCCGCCAGCACGGCAACGTCGTTTTGGCTCTCGACGCCCTCGATGATTAGGGCGAACTCGTCGCCACCTATGCGTCCGACGAGGTCCGACGAGCGCACTGTGTCTTGCAGGCGGAGGGCCACCTCTCTCAGCACCTGATCGCCAGCGGCATGTCCGTGTTGATCATTGATCAGTTTGAAATCGTTGAGGTCGATGAAGAACACGGCGCCCCGTGGTCCATGCCGGCGCGCGCGTTCCCAGCCTTGAATCAAGCACTCGGTGAGCAGTGAACGATTGGCGAGGCCGGTGAGCCAGTCCCGCACCGAGCGCTCCTGAAACACGAGCTTCTGTCGCTGGAGGTCCTGCAACAGCGCTTCGGCACGGCTCTCGGCCAACCAGGCCAAGCCGGAGAGCCCCACGGTCAGGGACGCCACTGTTATCGTCGTTGCGCCCCTCGCGACGGCACTCAGCGTCGGCCCAGCAGGCAGGAGCCCCATCGCGTCGGCGACCCCCACGACCACGACGCCCGTAACCGCCACCAGAGTCCAGACCGCCCCGCCCCGAACGCCCCGAAGGAGCATCGCCGACATCGGGATGCAGGAGAGCCACGGGTACGAAAGGCTCGAGACTCCGCCCAGAGTCCAACACTGAACGAGCAGGACGGCGAGGGAGCAGGAGAGGGTCCAGTTCGCCGCGATTCGGACCGAGCGTGTGCGCTGCAGGATGACCGGCGTGAGTACCAGGCTCATCCCGTACAACAGAGTCATCGGACCCGTGTAGGGAAGCTTCAGGTACAAGATGAAGTACGGGGCGAAGACAATCGTGAGGACCGCGGCAACCAGTATGAACCGCATCAGTAGAAATGCGTGCCCTCGGCTTCGGATACCGTCTTCGATCAGCTCCTGGGGAATGAAGCGCGCCAACCGTTGATCGAGCGGCCCGCTTTCAGGCGGGGCCATGCTTCGCTCCCCGTGCACCCATTTTTTAAGCCACCCCATGCAAGCTTCAGACGATCAGTATAAGCAGCTGGCTTCGGAAGCGAAAAGTGCGCTAGCTCACACTCTGTCATTTACTGCGGCGGCAGGGTATCGCGCTTCGTCACGGGCACTCGGAGTTGACGCATCTTGCTCAGCGTCTCGAGGCTCGTCTTCCAGCCCTTCTCGGGAATCGCGAACATCGAGTCAACGATTTCCGGAATGAAGAGAATAGGATCGCCGTTGGCGTTGTATCCGACCTGCAGCAGCGCCTCCTGCTCGAAGAGGCGGCATTGCTTCTCGCAGCAGTGAAAGGACTCGGCCGCGCGATAGAACCCTTCTCGGGGAAGCGGTTGAAGAAACCGTACCAACCCCGGGTCCTCGATCGTGTGGCCCTTCGCCTCGAACTGTGCCCGGTTGTACCGCCACTCCTTCGGCAGATATAGGCCGGGGCCCGGGTCACCATGGTTATGAAAATACACGAGCCGGCCCTCGCCCACGGATGCAATGGGCCCTGTCGTTCGATACAAGCCGCACGGCGGAAGTTGCATGTCCCGTATCGTGATAGAACCACAGCGATGAGCAACTCCCCCGGACCGGAGGGCGGCGACTGGACCTTCGATGGTACGTGGCCACACCACCCGAGATACTTCGACACCGGAAGTGCTCGGATGCATTACGTGGACGAGGGCCCACGCGATGGCCGCCCTGTGGTGCTGGTGCACGGCAACCCGACATGGGGTTATCTCTACCGGCACTTCATCACGCCTCTGGTCGAGGCAGGGTACCGCGTGGTCGTCCCCGACCATCCGGGGTCCGGGCGCTCGGCCGCACCCAGCAACGCGAGCGCCTACACGATCCCTCGGCATTCAGAACGTCTCATCGCGCTCATGGACTCCCTCGGTCTCGAAGACGCGACGGTGGTGGTTCAGGATTGGGGGGGGCCGATCGGGCTTTCGTGGCCTGCGCACCGCCCGGACAAGGTGCGGAGCCTCTACATCATGAACACGTTTGCGCATCGGCCGCCGCCTGGGACGAAGGTTCCGCAGATTCTACGCTTCATCCGAGCGCCCCTGGTTGGCGAGGTGATGATCAAGGCGCGCCACGCGTTCGTGCGGAAGCTCCTGTTTCAGGCGATTCGTCGTGACCGTCGCAACGACACCTTGCGCGCCGCCTACCTTGCCCCGCACCCGACCTACGCGAGCCGCACCGGCATCTTGGTCTTTCCTCGACAGATTCCGGACAGCCCAACCGGTTCGGTCTCCGACTTCTTGGACGAGGTGCACACGGGGCTGATGCCTTTTCGAGATCGCCCCGTGGCGTTTGCATGGGGAACGAAGGACCCAGTGTTTCCTCCTGGAGTCTACAAGCGGCTCTGGCAGCCCGACTTTCCGGACGCGCCGATTCTGTGGCTCGACAAGGCCGGGCACTTTCTGCAAGAGGATGCGCCGGAGCTCATCGTCCCGAACCTGCTCGAGTTCCTGGAGCGATAGCGCCACCAAGGCGGGCGCGAGCTCGACGACGGCGTTGTCGTCGACGCCTTGAACCCCCGCGTGCGCTGGGCTACCTCGGGCAGCCTTGCGACTCAATGCACAGCAGCGGGCGGCCGTAGAGCACGAAGAAGGGCCGTTGTTGGTTCTCGCGGGCGCGGGTTCGGGCAAGACCCGTGTCATCATTGCGCGAATCGCGCGGCTGCTCGCGTCCGGTGTAGCGCCTAACGCGATCTTGGCGGTGACCTTCACCAACAAGGCCGCCAACGAAATGCGCGATCGCATCGGCGCCACCGTAGGGGACGAAACGGCAAAGGCGATTTGGCTGTCGACGTTTCACAGTTTCGGGGTGCGGTTTGTTCGCGAGGAAGCCAAGGCGCTCGGTCTCGGCTCGCGCTTCACGATTTTCGATCAGGGGGACAGCCTCGGCGTCGTGAGGGAGCTGCTGCGCACCGAAGCAGAAGCCGATCGACGGCTCGACGCGCAGGCGATTCTCTCTCGGATCTCGCTCTGGAAGAACGCCCTCCGCGAGCCTGGCAAGGTGCGCGCCAAGGGAGACGAGTACGATCAGGTGGCTGCCAGTATCTACGGCGCTTACGAGTCGACCCTCGCCGATATGCATGCAGTGGATTTCGACGACCTGGTCGTCAAGCCTGTGAGGCTACTTCGTGATCGGCCCGGCATTCGAAGCAAGTGGCGCACTCGGTTTGCCCACGTCCTCGTCGACGAGTTTCAAGACACCAACGTCGCACAGCTAGACCTCGTTCGGCTGCTCGCCAACGAGCGAGGCAACGTGTGCGTGGTTGGCGACGACGACCAGTCCATCTACGGCTGGCGCGGTGCGTGCGTCGACAATATTCTCGACTTCGAGCAGTACTTTCCGGGCGCGGTCGTCACCAAGCTGGAGCAGAATTATCGCTCGTGCGCCCCGATCTTGAACGTAGCCAACTCGGCCATCGAGAAATCACGCAAACGTCCCTATGCCAAAGTCCTAAAGGCGACACGGAAAGGGGGCTCACCCGTGCGCATGTGCGTACTTCCCGAGCCGCAAGAAGAGGCCAAGTTCGTGGCCGCCGAGATTCGAAGGCTCGAACGAGAAGGCACCGATCCGCGCCAGATTGCCGTGCTCTACCGCTCCAACACGCAGGCGAAGTTGCTCGAAGAGGAGCTCCGCATCGCAGGGATCTCGTACCGTGTTTTCGGGGGAACCAAGTTCTTCGACCGTAAAGAGATCAAGGACGGCATTGCCTATCTGCGGATCGCGTTGAATCCGCGCGATGAACTTTCACTACGCCGGATTATGAACACACCGGCTAGGGGCCTGGGCGCTCAGTCGCTGCGGCACATCGCGGACCACGCCGAGGCACATCGCATGAGTCTTCTTCGGGCCCTGAGGAGCGCGGATCGCATCGAAGCACTCTCCGCACGAGCAAAGGCCTCGGCTGTCCGGCTGGGCGACGCGAGC
>QMMB01000034.1 GCA_003647035.1 Deltaproteobacteria bacterium
GGCCACGATGGCCCCGCCCTGCGGGTTCTCGGGCCCGCCAAGAGCGCTGCTGAGCGCGCCGCGCATCAGCTTACGGCGTTCGTTAGAGCTGTCGCTTTCGACGACTGCCAGATGGAGGTTCGGCCGTGAGAATCCGCGGAGGATCACCGCGCTTCGGTCACCGCCGAGGCCCAACCGCGCCTGAATCTCCTCACGCACAATCGGCGTTGCGGTCGCCGTGCATGCAATGACGCGCGGCGGTCTCATTCGCTCGATCACCTCGCCGAGCCGCAAGTACGACGGGCGAAAATCGTGCCCCCACTGCGAAATGCAATGCGCCTCGTCGATGGCGAGCAGAGGCGGCCCAAGCGCGGTGAGCTTGTCAACCAGCCACTGTGACTCGAGGCGCTCGGGCGCGATGTACACCAGTTGGTAGCGGCCTTCGAAGATCTCGCGCTCGCGACGCTTCACCTCCCTGGGGCCGAGCGTCGAAGCCAAGAACGTCGCGGCGATCCCGCGCTGCGTGAGCGCGCGCACCTGATCTTCCATGAGCGCGATGAGCGGGGAAATGACGATGGATGTGCCGTCGAGGATGGCCGCCGGCAGCTGATAGCAAAGCGATTTGCCTCCGCCCGTCGGCGCGATCACCACGACCTTCTGCCGGCCCCCGAGCAGCTCGTCAATCGCCTCCCGCTGCCAAGGATGAAACGCAGAAAGCCCAAACCGCTCCCGCAAAGCCAAGTCGATGTCGCTCATGGACGGGGGGGAACGTAATGCGGCGGATGGGTGCATGCCAGACATATCGGCCGCGGCCGCCGCAAGTTGCGGGCACTACCAGATGATCTCGACGTACTCTGCAGCTCCGCGAATCTGCTCTACACGCAGCTCCGAGCCGTCATCCAGTTGGATGGCCCCGGGCTATCATCGGCAAACACCGTGCCGAGGTTGATGCCGACCATGTGCCCACCCGTCATGCCCGCGAAGTGTCCCCACTCCCACCGAACTTCCCCGGGCCACGCGCCACGGCCCCAATCCAGCACCCCAAACGACGCACCCTGCGGGAGCTCGTACGAGACCTCCCCGACTTGGACCGACCCCGTCGCGGGCATACTGACGCGCTTGTTCTCGTAAAAGAACTGCCCCGGCTCATCGAAACGGTGCACGACTGCAACGTTCTCGACCGCGCTGCTGTCGGCGAGTTGAAGATGAGCTTCCATGCGGTCCTCGGAACCCTCCTCACCGGCCAGCACGGTGATGGTCCGCATTCCCTCCTCGAAACGATACTCGACCGTTCCAGTCGGGGCCTCGAACAGCGTGTCCTCGAACGGCGTGGGCGGGAAGTCCAACGCAGACGCCTCGGCAATGAGGATCGCGCTGTGGATTTCCTCAGTGGCGTAGTCCTCGAGGGTCAGGATCGAGAAAGACAGCAAACCAATGTCGGCGAGGGTCAGGCCGATAGCGAAATCTGGCGTAAACACCGCGTAGTACTCCCACTCGCGAAGCCCGCCCAAATGCTCTTCCTGAACGAGCGACCGGTCGTACTGCATCAACGGGCCCCGCGCCCAGCCATGCGCGGCCACCGTCCCGTCCGGATTGAGCAGCGGCGTCTCTTCGACAATCTCGCCGGGATCCCGCCCGGGGCTGCTGTCGGTGGTGCAACCGATCAACGGCGCCGCCAGCGCCAGCGTTAAAAAGAAGCTTCTTTGCATCTGAACCGTCATCTCGTCACTTCATCCAGTGGCGAGCGACTCTTTCTAGCACCTATGGGGTCCGGTTTCTCCGGTAGGTTGCGTAGGCCCATCCAAGCCAACGCGACGATGTGACTAGCGACCTTTTCGACCGACGGTTTGCGGACGACGCTCCACCACTGACCCACGAGTGTCACCATGCCGATGAGTGCGTGGGCGTAGATGGGGGCGATGTCCGGATCGTAACCGGCCTCTTTGAACGCCTCGGCGAACACGTCGCTTACGCGGTGGGCCACTTCGTTGATCAGGCTCGAGAACCCACTGGTGCTCGACGTGGTGGTCGGGGCATCGTGGGTTAGGACGGCGAACCCGTCGGGGTTGTCCCTGACCCAGGTTAGGAAAGCCAAGGCGGCCTGCTCTGCGCGCTCTCGGGGCGAGCCCGCCGACAGCGCCTCCGAAATCACCCGGATCACGTACTCCATCTCCCGGTCGACCACGACGGCGTAGAGCCCTTCCTTACCCCCGAAGTGTTCGTAAACAATGGGTTTTGAGACCTTCGCACGGCTTGCGATCTCCTCTACAGAGGTCGCTTCGTACCCATTTTCGGCGAACACCTGGCGCCCCACCTGGATGAGTTGGGCTCGGCGGGCGGCGGCGGCGAGTGTTTTCTTCGAGGCCACTTGACATGCATACTACGGCACCGTAAGTTACGCACTAGTAAGTTACTTATACGTAACTTCATGGGAGAAAAGCCAATGTATCTAGCAACTTGTGCCGCCGTCTTCCTGGTGGCCTACCTAATCAACACGACGATTATCACAGTCTTCTATCACCGTGGCCTAGCGCACAACGCCGTCGAGCTGCAGCCCTGGGCTCGCAAGTTCGCCGGCCGCTACGGGATCTGGTTCACAGGCCTCGATGCCAAGGGCTGGGTTTGCATGCACCGCAAGCACCATGCGCATTCCGACACGCCTGAGGATCCTCATAGCCCCGTGCACTACGGAGTGTTCGGCCTCCTGCTCGGCCAGTTGAAGAGCTACGAGCGCACCCTCATCGGCCTGGCGCGTGGCCGAAGCGAATACGCCGATGAGGTCGCGGACCTCGAATTCGACATCAGCTGGCTCAACCGAAAGGGCGTCTGGTACCTGCCCTATGCGCTGCACCTCGTCATCGCACTGGCCATCGCCGTGCCGACAGGCATGTGGGCCTTGGGCGCGTGCTACTTTCTCGGGATGATGAGTCATCCGATCGAGGGTTGGGTCGTCAACTCGCTCGGCCACGCCGTCGGCGGACGCAACTTCGACACCCCGGACAACTCACGCAACAATCACCTCGCTGCATGGTTGATCCTCGGCGAAGGCTTCCAGAACAACCACCACCGCTATCCGGCGTCGGCCAAGTTCTCGTACCAGCCTTGGGAGGTTGACCTGGGCTTTGGGGTGAGTGTCATACTCGAGAAACTCGGGGTTCTGGAAATCCAGCGTGAGCTCCTCATCCCCTCACCTCCAACCGGGACCCAAAGCTTGGCCCATGGCTAACCAGCCCACATCCATGCGAGTCGTCGATCGATTCGTCGATCACGGTGCGCCTCTGTCATTTCGAGAGCTCTGCGCGCGTGTGCTCGAAGAGGAGCACGACTATTTGATTCTCGATCTCGACAAGACGACCCACCTCGGCCGCAACCTCGGGGAGCTGCTCGAATGGGAGCTCTGCGCCCACGAGGTATACGGCGACTCGGTCACGGGGCGGCCAATCCGCCGCTGGTTTAGCGGGCGGGTTCTGGTCGATTGGACGCAGCCCACGAAGGCGGTCCGCTACCTCGAGTCTGGCGCACGAAGGTGGGCGCCAGCCGGGATGCACTACCTCGTCTGGGGCAAGCTGGCCGCGCGTATCCCCTGGCTCCGGCGGCTCGCCTACAATCGCTTCGGTCCCGAACCGACGACGGTGGTGCAACGGCGTCCACAAATGGTCGCCCTCAACCACCTCGCGACCGCGAACGAGGCCCTTCTGCACAAACTCGCGCGTCAGGTTTGGACCCGCAACGCCCGCGACCAGGTGATTACTCGCGAAGACCTCGACTGGATTCGCGCGCGATCCCCGGGGATCGAGATCATCCTGAGCAGCGCTTCACCGAAGGCGATGTTGGACGTGGCCGTCGAGGAGCTCGGCGCAGACCGGGCGACCTACTCCACCACGGAACGAATCAATAGCGGGAGGGCTAAAATCGACCAACTGCGCGAAATCTGTCCCCGTGTTTTCGATCCGGGTGTGAAGGTGCTGGGAATCACCGACACGAGCTACGGCGAGGATCATTGCTGGACCGAACACTTCGCATGCGTCGTCGATATCAATAGCCCCACGCCCTTTACCCCGATCGTCACGCAGGCGTCGCCAATCCGTGCGGTGCACTCCGCAATCGTGCTGACTCGCGAAGAACAGCGTCGTCGAAGCAGCGGCGACGCGGGCTATCTCGACACTCGAAGGAAAGGCCGCGCACCGACGGAGAGAGTCGATCTGGATCGCGAGGCACTGCACTCCCTGCTTGGTGATCTATTGGCCGAAATCAACCGACTCGCCGCGCGCATGCCGTCGCTTCCGAGACAATGGGAAGGGGCGCTCGCCCTCACCCAGCTCACCGAAACGTCTCGCGCACTGCTGAAGAGGTCGCCGCTCTAACCCCACTGCTCGCCTGTGTTGAGCCCGAAGATGGGCGCTTGGGCGGCGGCCGCGGACTGGGCCCATTTATTGGAGCCTGCGTGGGCGCACCAGGCTCGGCAATGCCGATGCTAACGCCGTGATCTGACTGGTGGCAAACTCGATTGGATCAACTGCGGCCTTTGTGTCGACGAGCGTGGGGTACACGAAGCCCTCGACTTCGTCCGGCGCGGAAGCCCCGCCGATCTGTGGAAATGCGCTGAGGCGTCAGACAACACTCTCGTCATCCCTACGAAGTAAGGAGAGCACCATGGCACTCAAAGTTTTGAACATCGTAGAGAGCGCCTACCGCGCGACCATCGAAGAGCAGGACGACACGATCTTGTGGACGGTCACCGCCCTGAAGGGGGCGGGGGCCAACGTGGACGTCCTTCTGCGTAGCAACGCCGTCAACTACGGGGTCAAGGGGCAAGATGCCTCCGGGCTTCAATTCGGCGCAAAGAAACAAACCCAACCGCCGCAGCTCGAGGACGACCTCCAGCGCCTCATGGACAACGGGGCAAAGGTGTATGTCGTCACCGATGACGTTGCGGAACGCGGGCTCGAACGAACCGACCTCATCGGAGGGCTCGAGCCCCTATCACGGTCCCGTATTGCGAAGCTTTGCGCGGACTACGATCAAATATGGCACTGGTAGAAGACTTCGATTGCTTCTGAGACGTCGGCCGCTCGTTCCATGATGAGCATGTGGCCGGCGCCTTCAAACACGTGAACCTCGTTCTCAGCGATGTGGGCAGCCAGGTACTCCGCGTACTTGGGCGGGGTCAGCGCGTCCTCCGTGCCCGCGATGATCAGCGCAGGGACTTGGATGTCCTTCACGTCTTGCATGCGGTCGAAGCTATCGGCCGCGCGCCAATCGGCCCCTCCGGTTTCGATGGGCGTGAGCTCGCGTGCTTTGGAGGCTTCATCGACGAGGTCGGGGTCGACGCCCTGCTCGTAGAGACCGGGCGCAGGAGGGGGAAGCTCGCCAGACTCTGCTGCCCGTTCGAAGAGCTGGAGGATCATGGGGTGAACGCGCAGGCGTGCGCCGGTGGCAAGCAAGACGAGGCCTTTGAGTCGCTCAGACGGGGCGGCCAGCGCGTGCTCGATCGCAACAGCACCACCGAGCGAGTGACCGGCGACCGCGTAGTCTCCCTCGATTTCCGTTTCGATGAAGCGTGACAGGAACGCCTCCATCTCGGCCGCGTTCCGAAGCGGCGGCCCATCGGTTCCTGCACGCCCCGGAAGGTTGATCGCGTACCGCGCGCGGTCCGGCAAGGCGTCGAGGAGCCTGTCGTAGGTGTGATGGTTGTCAGCGGACCCATGGATACACACCAAGGCGGGCCCCGTGCCCCGTTCGCGCCGGAACGTGACGGCGCGCCCGTCGATTTGCCGGGTTTCTACCACAGCGCCAGCTCCTCACTGGCGCTCGCGAGCGCGACAGCCTGAAAGCGAAAGAAGCGCTCGCGTGCGTAGGTGCCGGTGTACTGTAGGGCGAGCTCGTCGAACGACACCGTGCGCAGGAACCGATAGCCGCACTCGAGCATCAGGGGCGCCGGGTCGTCGATCCCGAACTGCATGGGCTCGCCGAGCTCATCGATGATGCCTTTCATCGCGCGATCCTCTTCGCGAAGGCTCGGGCTCGCCTTGGCCATCTTGCTGTTGAGGTAGTCGAATACCAGAAGTGAGCGCGGGTCGAACTCGGAGGCGAGGCGTTCGAGAGTCGACCGCGCAGCCGTCTCCGTGAGATAGTAAATGACGCCCTCCCACACGAAGCAGGCTGGGGCGCGGGGGTCGAGCCCCGCCTCGACGAGAAGCTGAACGAAATCGTCTTGCTCGAAGTCGCACGGCACAAACGTTGCCGCGTCGAGAGGATATCCATCAAACCTTGAAAGCCTCTCACGTTTATCGACCTGGCTGGCTGGCTGATCGACCTCGAAGAAACGGACACCGTCGCGTGCGAGCCGGGCTGCCCGCGTATCGAGCCCAGCTCCGAGGACCACGACCTGGCGAGCTCCCCGGTCGAGCGCCCGGGTGACGCAGTCGTCGAGGTATCGCGTCCTGAGCCCCATCCACAACACCATCGAGGGTGCGTGCTCGTCCCATCGTCGTGAGAGCGCCTCCCCCTCGGGGCCGGCGAGTCGCAGAGCCCAAGGGTCATCACAGATCGCTTCTGGACCCGCCGAAGCGCGGCCGCGGTGAGCGGCGACCATGATTGCCGTCCGGCTGGCCGCGCGCGACTCGGTCACGCCTAGTGCCCGCGATCCCTGTCGACGCCGGGGTGCGTATCGTCGCCCGGCTCGTGGCGGGGATTGGCTGTGAGGTACGTGCCGTCCCGTCCGGGGATCGAAAGGAGGGTCTCCTTGTCGTAGATAAAGTGATCACGACTCGTCGAGGGCGGCATGTGCATGCCCGTGTCCATGCGGATGGCATCGCACGGGCATGCCTCGACGCAGTAGCCGCAGAAAATACAGCGAAGCTCATCGATGACGAACACCGATGGATAGCGCTCGTAACCGTAGCGCGGATCATCCGGCTCGTACTCGGCGGGCTCGATGTGGATGCACTGTGCCGGACACGCGGTGCTGCAGCACAGGCACGCCACGCAGCGTGGGGAACCGTCGGTCCGCTGGGTGAGACGGTGAATGCCACGGAACCGCTCGGGGTACTCGACCTTCTCCTCCGGATATTTCACCGTGTCGATCTCCTTCTTGGCCTGTGGGCCGAAGGTGTTCTTGAAGAAGCGACCCATCGCGAAGCCGAGACCTTTGGCTATCTCGGGGACATAGGCCTGCTCGGCAAGGGTTCGTCCGGGCTTTTTGATGACTTTAACTTCGACTGCCATGCGCGACCTCAGAATAGCTTCTCGAAGAAGGCGACCCAACCGTCGAGCCACCCCGACAAGATCAGCGCGCCGACGACCAAAATGTTGAGCAAGGAGAGGGGCAGCATGCCCTTCCAGCAAAGCGACATGAGCTGGTCGTAACGGAATCGCGGAAGGGACCAGCGAATCATCAATTGGAACCAAATCAGAGCGATGACTTTCAGCAGGAAGGCGACGAACTGAATGGCCACGACCAGCCAATGCACCAGCGGCACCGAGTAGCTCCCCGCCACGAAGGGCAATGCGAACTCAAACCCGTCACGGTAGAGAAAAGGAACATCCCAGCCACCGAAAAAGATCACCGAGGCAATCGCCGCCAGGGAGACGACCTCGACGAACTCACCCATGAAGAACATCCCGAACTTCATGCCGGAATATTCCGTGAGATAGCCGCCGACGAGCTCGCTTTCCCCCTCGGGGAGGTCGAAAGGGACGCGCTTCGTTTCGGCGATGGCCGCAACCAAGAAAGTGACTGCCGCCAGGGTCAGCGGCGGAACGAAGATCCCCCACACGTGGTCGTGCTGCCACATGGTCATGTCTTCGAGCCGAAGCGAGGCATAGACCATGAACGCCGGAACGAGCGTCAGGCCGAGAACGACCTCGTAGCTGACCATCTGGCTGGCGGCGCGGATGCCGCCGAGCAGGGAGAACTTGTTGTCCGAGGCGTAGCCCGAAATCGCCGCACCGATGATGCCGGTGCTCGCGATGGCGAAGATGAAGAGAATGCCAACGTTGAGACTCGCGACCTGCAGTGGCACGACGAGACCTGCTATTTCGCCCGTCCTCGGAAGGACCTGATCGAGGTAGTCCCAGTGCAGCGAGCTCGCGAAGGGGATGACCGCAAAGGCCGCAATCGCAGGAATGAGCGCAATGATCGGGCCCGCAGAGAAAAGAAGCTTGTCGCCCTTTGGAGGCACGAAGTCTTCCTTGAAGATGAACTTCAGGGCGTCAGCCACGGGGTGCAGGAGGCCGATGAGCATGATCTTGCCGCCGTTGCGGACAATCATGCTGTGCACGGCGTACCCGGCGCGGAGCACAACGGAGGCGACGCCAAAGGCGATCAGGCTGGCCGTCAGCGAGGACGTCGAAATCGGCAGGGGATTGCTTCCCTTGATCGCAACGAAGGTCAGCGTGACCAGGGCGACGATAGCGACGATGCCCGTCAGCGCGGCCAAGCGCCACATGGGCAGCCTCGCGCGGTCGATGAAGGTCACCGCCGACGCTGGCAGCACGATGGCGGCTCGGCTCGGTCCAAGCCGGTCTTGAATCATCGCGCTCTGCCGGCGCTCCGCCCAGATGATAATCGGCGCGAAGCCGCCGACCGTGATCAACAGAATGACGAGCACCTTCACGAGCGAGGACGTGACGAGGAAGGTCGTGGTCATTGTGCCGCCTCTACCGTGTCGACGAGGCCTTCGCGCAACCCTTGGAGATCTTTGAAGCCGAGATCCTTGCCGAGCTTCCGGGCCAGATCCGAAATCGTCTTCCAGGCAGGTTGGACACCATCCGGTGGGCCAAGGGTGGGCTGAAACGCCTGGGCCAGGCCCTTCGCATTGACGAAGCTCCCGTGGACTTCGAACGTGTCCGCCACGGGGATCGCGACGGAAGCTGCTGCGGGCAGTGCCCCGACGTGGCTGGTCAGCGAGACGACCCCATCCAACGCAGCGAGCGGCGCGAGGTCCTCGAGCTTCTCCGCGGTGGCCCAGCCGAGCGCAAGCACCCCTTGCACCGTCCCGGACTGCACGTCAGCGAGAAGCTCGCCAACCGGCTTCAAGGTCGCCCCGCTCGCCGCCTGCTTGGCCCCCGCGCGGTTCGGATTATTGTCTTCGCTCCGCAAGATATCGTCGCCTTCCCATCCGCCGAGCGCGGCGAGGTAGAGCCGATCGGTGCCGAGGGCGCCGGCTAGCCTAACAAGCGCGAGGTTGTCCTCGGTAGTGTGCTGTGCGCTCAAAACCACCGCGAGCTTCGAGGCGTCGACGGCCTTCAGCTGCTCCGCCGCGAGGGCGAGCGCTTCCTCTTCGGCGACCGGCGTGCGTTCCTCTCCGCGACCCGCGGTCGGCGTCAGAAGCCGGTCGGTGTCGTGGCGCGTGTACGTCATCATGCCGTCGTCACACATCCAGAACTCGTTGACGTCAGCGTTGTCGCGCGGCCGAAGCCGGTACACCTTGCCATAACGCGGATCGTAGTCGACGTGGGTGTTGCAGCCCGTCGCGCAACCCGTGCAGACACCCTGCCCTGACTTGAGAAACCAGACGCGCGCCTTGAATCGGAAGTCCTGACTCGTCAGCGCCCCCACCGGACAAACGTGCTCGGTCATCAAGGTGTACCTGTGATCGAGCTCTCGACCCGGCGCGAGTATGATCTCGTTCCTGTTGCCTCGTTCACGCATGTCGAGAACGTGGTCTTTGGCCACCTCGTCGCACACGCGAATGCAGCGCGTGCACATGATGCAGCGCTCGGCGTCATAGACGATGGTCGGACCGAAGCGAACGCCCTTGGGCTTGTGAACCGGCTCGGTGAGCTTGCGCTTCAGCGTGCCCTGATGCTCGTAGTAGTAGTCCTGCAGTTTGCATTCGCCGGCCTGATCGCAGATCGGGCAGTCGACCGGGTGATTGAGGAGCAAGAACTCCTGCACCGAGGCTTGCGCGCTCTTCACTTCCGCGTTGGTAGAGGAGACGACCATGTCCTCAGCGGCGGCGAGCTGACACGCAGGCTGAAGCTTGGGCTTGCTCGCAGGAACGTACTCGCCCTTGTCTGCGTCGAACACGAGCTGGGGCATCGCCATTTGACGACCACTCTCGACGTGGACGAGGCACATCCGACAGTTGGCTGCAATCGACAACCCAGGATGCCAGCAGTAGTGTGGGATTTCGACGCCTTCACGCCAGGCCGCCTCCATGACGGTCTCCCCCGCCTCGAACGCAATCTCTTTCCCATCCAACACGAACTTAGGCATGCGCAACGCTCACATTCTCCGATGAGTCGGATTTGCCGCAGATGCCGAGCGCGCCCACAGCGAGCGACTGAGGAATAGCGAAAGCTATTTCGCAGGGAGTGAGCGAGGACGTAAGCCGGCAGGTGCGGCAAATCCGACTCATCGGTCGCACTCCCCACCGATCATGTTCACTGATCCGAAGGTGGGGATGATGTCGGCGATCATTCCGCCCAGAAGCATCTCTCGACTGGCCGAGAGATTGTACCAACTCGGAGGCCTGACCCTCACTCGGTACGGTGTGCCGCTGCCGTCCGACACGATATGGAACCCGAGCTCGCCATTGCCACCTTCGGTGAAGCTGTAGAACTCGCCTTTGGGGGTGCGCAGACCCTCCATGACGAGCTTGAAATGGGCGATGGTCGCTTCGATGGTCGTGTACACGTCATCCTTTTCAGGAAATACAATGCGCGGGTCGTCCACGTTGACCGGGCCGTCGTCGGGCATCTGCTCGATCGCCTGCTCGATGATGCGAACCGACTGCCGAATCTCCTCGAGGCGCACCATGAAGCGATCCCAGTTGTCCCCGTCTTCTCCGACCGGCACATCGAAGTCGAAGCGGTCGTACACGAGATAGGGGTGATCTTTGCGCACGTCGTAGGGAAGACCCGTCGAGCGCGCCATCGGCCCGGTGACCCCGTACGACAGCGCCTGCTCCTTGGTCAGAACGCCGACGCCCTGCATGCGGTCGAGGAAGATGCGGTTCCGGACCAGCATGATCTCCGTTTCCTTCACGACCTTGTGGACTTCCGGAATCAGCCGCAGCACATCGTCTTTGAAGGTCGCCGTGGGAGGCGCGGCCATGCCGCCGATGCGCCCAAAGCTGTGGGTCATTCGCGCGCCAGTCTCTCGCTCGAGGATGTCCCACACCCAGTCACGAACCTTCAGCAACCACAAGAACGGTGTGAACGCGCCGAGCTCCATCGCCGAGGCGCCGTTGCAGGTAAAATGGTCCGTGATTCGGGCGAGCTCACCGAGGATGACCCGGTAGTATTGGCAGCGCTCGGGAACTTCGATGCCGAGGAGTTTCTCGACCGCGAGCGACCAACCGACGTTGTTGAGCATCGGGGACACGTAGTTGAGGCGGTCGGCGTACGGGAAGACCTGCGCCCAGGTGCCACGTTCGCACGACTTCTCGAAGCCGCGGTGCAAATAGCCGGGCTGCACGTCCAAGTTGATGAGGTTCTCGCCATCGAGGTCGATGACCATGCGAACGGTGCCGTGCATCGCCGGATGCGACGGGCCCATGTTCAGGCGCATCGGGTCGGCGGAGATCTCGAGGGAGGCCTGGTCGTTCAACAGCTCGTCAGCAGGTTCCATCTACTCGTCCTTGGCCATTCGCTCTGCGATGCGTGCCTGAATCTGCTGTGCTGCTTCGGAATCGCTGAGCGTGCGCCGTTGCCCTTGCTGCACGCCAATCGCAGGCGACACCTGATTGTCGCTACCCGCGAGCCGCGACTCCCAATCGATGCGCGCGAACGGCTGGCCTTCTTCGATGCCGAACGGCGGAAGCTTGTCGGTGTCGTCCACCTCTCGGTACGGGACCAACGGCTGCGCCTTGTCGATAGGGTAGTCTTTGCGGAGCGGGTGTCCCACGAACTCTTCGTAGAGAAGGATGCGCCGCAGGTCGGGATGGTCCTTGAACTTGATCCCGAACATGTCCCAGATCTCGCGTTCGGCCCAGTTTGCCCCAGACCAGACCTCGCTGAGCGTGCCGGGCTCTTCGCCGTCTTTGACGTACGTACGCATCCGAATGCGCGCCCCCGTCACGGACGAGCGCAGCATGAGCACCACATCGAACCGCGCCGACTCACGCTCGGGGTAATCGATCGCGGTCAGGTCGATGAAATGGTCCATTTGCAGGTCACCATCGTCCTTCATGAACTGCGCGACCTCCACCCAATCCGTGACGGCGATCACGAGCTCGTGGTCGCCGAAGGCGTCGCTCGTTTCGAGCACGCGTTCCTCAAACTGAGCTTTGAGCCGGTCGACGACCGCCTGGGTCATGAGTGGCCCTCCCCGGTCCGGCCCGGGGCGCGCTCGGGAACGAGCCTCGGCGGCACGATGATGGGCTTACGATCGTTGGCCTGGATCTTGTCCTGAAGGAGCATCAGCGCGTCGAGAACGGCTTCGGGGCGAGGCGGACAACCCGGGATGTACACATCGACGGGAATCACTTTGTCGACCCCAGGAATTGTCGCGTAGTTGTCGTAGAAGCCGCCGCACGAGGCACAGGTGCCGAAGGCGATGACCCACTTCGGGTCAGCCATCTGCTCCCAGATGCGACGGACGACCGGGCCCTGCCGCTGGCTGATCGTCCCAACGATCCAAAGGACGTCCGATTGCCTGGGGCTGAAGCGCGGGGCCTCCGCACCGAAGCGCGCGATGTCGTATCGGGGCGCGGCTGTCGCCATGAACTCCATGCCGCAGCAAGCCGTGACGAACGGGTACTGGAAGAGGGACCATTTGCGTGCCCATTGAAGCAGGTCACTCAGCCGCGTCGTGACCGCAACCTCGCCGCCGCCACCGATGACCTTCAGCTCTCCCATTCGAGCGCACCTTTTCTCCACGCGTACACGAGCGTCACGCCAAGAACGACGATGAACAGCAGCATCTCGACGAAGCCGAGCCAGCCGAGCTCCCGGAAGAGGCTCGCCCACGGATAGAGGAACACGGCCTCGACATCGAAGACGACGAACAGAATGGCCGTGAGGTAGAACTTGATGCTCAACCGGATGTGGCTTGCGCCGGTGGTTTCCGAGCCCGATTCGTAGGGAATCGCCTTCTCGGCCGTCATGTTCTTGGGTCCGAGAACCGTGGTGAGAGCGAAGACGCCGACCGCGACGAGCGAGGCGATGCCAAGCATCAGGAACACCGGTAAATAGACCTGGAACATAGAGGGACGGACTCCGAGACGGGGCTGATCGCGCCGGTCGAGGGTTGCTTAGTATCACCCTCAGGGAGTGTCAATGAAGGTCGCCGCGCGATGAGCGCTACGCGCGGCGGCGGCGAATCGCCAAAGCGAGGCCAGCGACCAAAAGCCAGAGTCCGACCGGCGCCCGGCCGGCGCCTGGACGCGTGATTTCGCAGCCCGAACCCGAGTCGACTAGGTCACTCCCTGCCCTCGGCCCCCCGAC
>QMMB01000035.1 GCA_003647035.1 Deltaproteobacteria bacterium
ATCGTAGGCATCGACATCGGCGACGACAGGTCGTCCCAGATCACGTCGATCCTCGGTCAGGCCACGCAGGTGTATGCGAACGCAGGCGCGTTGATCCTCGCCCAGCCGGACTGGACGTGGTTCGCGCGCGGCACCAACAGCGATCGTACGGCGGTGCATCGCTTCGCGGTTTCGTCCGACGCGCAACGGACGCCCTATCAGGGATCAGGCTTCGTACAGGGCATCATCAATGACCAGTTTTCGATGGACGAACGAGATGGGGTCCTTCGTATCGCGACCACTCGCACTACGTGGCCCGATCGCACGGACGACATGTTTGCCCCGGAGGTGTGGGTCCCACCGACCACCGACAATCTCGTGAGCACCATGAGGCTCAACGGCAATGCGCTCGAGCTCCTTGGCTCGACTCCGCCTCTTGCCGAAGGAGAGCGCATCTTCTCTGCCCGGTTCCTGGGAGACATCGGTTACATCGTGACCTTCCGTCAGGTCGACCCGCTCTTCGCGATCGATCTAAGCAACCCCGAAAGCCCGAAGGTTCTCGGCGAGCTCAAGATTCCCGGCTTCAGCGACTACATGCATCCGCTCGGCGACAACCACCTGTTGACGATCGGTCGCGACATCGATGAAGAGACGCAGAGAGACAACGGCACGGCCCTTCAAATCTTCGATGTGTCGGATCCGGTGAATCCGGTGCTTGCGCACAAGGCGCTCGTCGGCGACGGCTACTCGGAAGCGAACCACAATCACAAGGCATTCAACTTCTACGCCGACCAGGACATCGCCGGCAAGGGCCTCTTGGCCTTCCCGTTCGTCTCCTACGAGAGCGACTTCTCGAGTACGCTCGAACTCTGGGAGGTCAGTGCCGATGACGGGTTCACCCGGCGCGGCGCGGTCGACCATTCCGACCTGGTGCTAGATGACTGTGGCGGTGTCCCCTACGCAGTAGAGGACTTCTACTACTACTGCGGCTATCAGCCCCAGATCACCCGCGGCGTCTTCATCGACGAGTTCATCTACTCGATCAGCTACGGCGGCGTGAGGGTCCACGGCGTGAACGACCTGACGACAGTGGTAGCGACGGCTACGTACTAGCGGCTAGGGCTTCACGCTCTTAGCGGGTGGACGCGCGGATCTGTTCTTGGAGAACCTTCAGCGCCTCCGCCCGCGCTTGCAGATTGGCTGCCTGTTGGGCGATCACGCCGAGCGCCGAAACGTCTCGGGTCGTGATCGCCTGCTTCAGACCCTCGAGCATTGCGCGCGACTCTTCGAGCGATGCGAGATTCGCCTGGTGGTACACCATGCACGATGGCGGCGGGGTCAGGTGCTCGAGTTCTTGCGTCATTCGGTCGGTGTCGGAGATGAGCCGGTCAAACCCTGATGTGGCGCCACCCATGCCGGCCTTGATTAGATCCATGGCAAAGGTGTTGGGGTCTCCCGCCCCGGCAGGGGAACGAATCAAGTCCACCTGCCGGAAGTACTCGGCCACCGCGTCGCGCGCTTCTCCTCGCGTTGCCTCCGACTCTACTGCGGAGGTGGCCTCCACCGAATCGCTTTTGGCTTCCGGGTCATTTCTGATGTTCGATAGCACGATGGTCCGCTCAGGCCTCTGGTTGGCGCCTTCGATTGATCTGAAGTTGGCGTCGGCATAGGCGTACTCCTCGTCCCGCTCTTGCCAGGGGTCCCGCGCCGCTTTGGTCTCGTGTGCCATCTCAGGCTCGGCGGGGGCCACCGGAAGAAGCTGGTTCCCCACGGCCTGCACGTCGTCCGGCGCGTTTCGTGCCGATTCGCGCCCGAGCAGAAACGCGATGACCAAGACGGCCGCACCGAGCGCTGCAGCGAGTGCGACGAGCAGCCTGGAGTTTGAGCTTCCTTCGGCCATCCCACAGAGGATAGCGCAATGCCAGGTCGAACGGGGCCCGCGAAGCCCCGCGGACGACGCGATGCGTCGACTTCACGGGGCGGGGTTAGTTCGCTCCTTCGATTTCCGTGCGTAGCCGTTCGAGCTTTTCGTTGGACGCGGTCCACTCTACGAACGAACGATCGAGCTCGGTCTGGGCTTCCTGCACTTCGCGCAACAAGGTATCCCGGCGCTGTGCGTCGTCATAAACCTCGGGGTCACTCAGTGCTTCGTTGTGCTCGGCGATTTGCGGTTCGGGATTCGCGATGATCTGTTCGAGCTCGCCAACGCGCTTCTCGAGTGGTTTCACGCCTTGGTTCTGCTTGGCTCGAAGCTCAGCCTCTTTGCGGCGTTGCTCCTTTCGGGCTTGGCGGCTCCTTTTCTGCGCCACCGGCTTGATCGCGGTCGCGGTGGCAGGAACGACGTCGCGCTCTTGGCAGGACCAAAGGTAGTCGTCCAGGGTGCCGGGATAGCTTTCCACCCCGCCGTCGTGAACGACCCAGAGCTTGGTCGCGAGCCTGCGAATGAAAGCTCGGTTGTGGCTGACGAAGAGCAACGTTCCGTCATAGGTGGCGAGCGCCTCGGTGAGCGCTTCGCTGGTTTGCAGATCGAGGTGGTTGGTCGGTTCGTCCATCAGCAATACGTTGCCGGGCCGGACCAGGATCTTGGCTAGGGCGACACGCGCCCGTTCTCCGCCGGACAGCACCGACACGAGCTTGTCGACCGAACGGTCACCAAAGAGCAGGGCTCCAAGCACCGCACGCACGCGTTCCATGCTCGTGCCGTCGCTGGCATAGGACACTTCTTGAAGGACCGTGCGGTCGAGGCGGAGGGCTTCGGCATGATGCTGCGCGAAGTATCGGACGTTCGATCGTCCCGGCAGATGCACGCGCCCCCCTGTGGCCTCGATTTCACCTGCTAAAATCTTCAACAGCGTCGTTTTCCCAGCACCGTTGGGTCCGACGATTGCGATGCGCTCTCCGCGATCCACCGCAAGCGTCACGCGGTCGAATACCACGTGCTCACCGAACGACTTGCACAGGTCATCCACACGCATCGGAGTGCGCGCGCCACGATCGGTCGCAGGGAACGAAAAACGAACCTGACGAGTTGCGCGATGCAGCTCCACCGAATCCATCTTCTCGAGCTGACGCACCCGGCTTTGCACCTGCGCGGCCTTGCTCGCCTTCGCGCGAAAGCGGCGGACAAACTGCTCTAGGTGCTCCCTTTCTTTTTCGAGATTCTTCACGCGGTTCTCGAGGAGTTGGCGCTCGTCCTCACGCTGCGAAAGGTACTTCTCGTAGTTCCCGCGGAACGTGCGGACGCCTTCCGGCTCGAAGCTGACGACGCGGTTGACCTGTTCGTTGAGAAACTCCCTATCGTGAGAGACCAGAA
Organism: Deltaproteobacteria bacterium; assembly: GCA_003647035.1. Lineage (GTDB taxonomy): Bacteria > Myxococcota_A > Polyangia > Polyangiales > Houyiibacteriaceae > SG8-38. Next base: position 3,293 of record QMMB01000035.1, read on the forward strand.
AGAGGGCTTGGTCGTAGCTGCTCAGAAACTTGGAGAACCAGGCCACCGAGGGCATGTCCAGGTGGTTGGTCGGCTCGTCGAGAAGTAGCAGCCCTGGCTTCTGAAACAACAACGACGCCAACACGGCACGCATCTTCCACCCTCCGCTGAGCTCTCCGAGAGGGCGCCGATGGTCGCTCTGGGTGAAACCGAGCCCATGCAGGATGCGTTTGGCTTCGTGCTCGGAGAACCGTGCATCGAGCGCGGCGATCTGCTCGTGCAGCTCTGCAACTTCGCTGGCCACGGCGACGAGCTCATCCTCCTGGCCGTTGCTCGCGTGCTCCAGCTCCGCCAACCGAGCCTCGCGTCGTTCGAGCTGCTCGTGGAGCTCGGCCCGGCCGGGCACACTATCGAATACGAAGGGCAGGACTCTTTCATTCGGGAACGCAGCGATCTCTTGAGGCAGAAACCCAACGTGAACGCCGGGCAGCGTCTTCACCGTTCCACCGTCGGGTTCGATGTCCCCCGCGAGCAACCGAAATAGGCTCGACTTGCCCGAGCCGTTCGGCCCGACCAGCCCGATGTGATCGCCCTGATGCACCTGGAGCGACAGCCCGTCAAAGAGCGTCTCTCCCCCAAGTGCTAGCGAGACATCGTTGACCGCCGCAAGGGTCGTCAAACCAGCTCCGACCGGATCTTGATCTCGTTCAGCAGGGTCCGATGGACCGGGCACTTCGCAGCGATGTCGAGCAGCCGTTCGCGTTGCTCTTCGCTGAGGTCCCCTTCGAGCTCCAGCTTCTTGTCGATTACGTCGATCATTCCGTTGTCCTTGTCGCAGTCCTCGCAGTCCTTGGCGTGAATGCGATCGTGGCGCAGGGTGACGCGTACCGCTTCGAGGGGCCACTCCTTGCGCCCGGCATACATTTTCAGAGTCATCGAGGTGCAGGCGCCGAGGCCCGCTAGCAACAGCTCATACGGATTGGGCGCGAGATTCGTTCCACCTTTATCGAGGGGCTCGTCGGCCGCGAACGTCAGATGGCGGGCCTGAATCCGCTGCAAAAACCCGGTTGTCTTGCCCTCGACTACGACCTCTCCCTCGCGCGTGTCCTCGGGGATCTCCGCGGCAGGCTGCTCCGGCAGGTACCGGCTGGCCCAGGCCGCAAGAACGTCGGCGACGTACCTCGAATCGCTCGGACGGCCAAGGAGGTGATCCGCCCCGTCCAAGGAGACGAAGCTTTTCGGGTGCCGTGCAGCTTTGAAGATCAGGCCCGCGTTGTCGATCGAGACGAGGTTGTCCTGCGGGGAGTGAAACACCACGAGGGCTTTCTTGAGCTTGCCGATCTGTTCGGCGTTGCAGTGTTTCTGAAGGTCCTCGAGAAAACTCCGTCGGATGGTGAACGGGCGCCCGCCGAGGTTGACATCTGCCTGCCCGTTCGATTCGATCTCATCGAGCGACGCCTCGAACAAGCGCGCCACATGCTTCGGTTCGAACGGTGCGCCTATCGTAGCCACGCCGACCACTTCCGGGATCTGTCCCGCTGCGGCCAGGACCGCAGTCCCTCCGAGGCTGTGACCGATGAGTAAAGCGGGTGCGTGATAGGCTTCGCGGAGCGCTTGGACCGCTGCGGCGATGTCGTCCACATTGTGGGAGAAGGTCGTGTCGTCGAAGTCGCCCTCACTCTCGCCGAGCCCCGTGAAGTCGAAACGCAGGGTCGCGATCCCCTTCTCCGCAAGGGCCGAGCTGATATGAGTCGCCGCTCGACTGTCCTTCGAGCACGTGAAGCAATGGGCGAACACCGCGCACGCGATGGGCTCGACCGCCGGCAAGTGAAGCCGAGCCGACAGCGTCTGCCCGCCGCCCCCCACAAACTCAAACCGTTCTACGTCCGCCATACAGCCTCCTCCGGCTCCAAATGTACCTCGCCAAGCCCCCTTGCGTTACAGCGCGACGAGCGGTGCGTTCCCCTTTTCATGGGGTTGGGCAGACCGAGCAGGCGGGGAGCTCAATCCGTCGAAAAAGGGGCCGTCCCGTTCCTATTCGGCCGCTTCGAGGTACTCGGTGTGTTCGGGGGTGTTGTAACCGAATTCCTCGAAGACTTCGCGGAGCTCCTCGGAGACCTCTTCTCGGGTGATGCCGAAGAAGTCGAGCTCGAAGTCCCGCGGGCTGTCGTATTCTCGGTGGGCCGCCATCGCTTCGTCGAGCTTGGCTTCGAAGGCTTCGCTGACGGGCATGCCGAGCCGATCGTACAAGTCGAGAATCGTCTTCTTCGGGTCCTGGATCAGGTCCTCGTAGCGAATGACGATGAACTGGCCCTCCGGGATCTCTCTGCGACATTCGAGGGCGTACCGGTAGTACTCGTAGCCGAGCCGTTTGAGCGCTTGGATCTCTTCGCCGTCAGGACGGATGCTCGGTGAGTGCGCCTTCCACGCCTGGTAGAACATGTTCAGGAACGACGGAAGACTGTCGTGTGGGTTGCGCACGAGGTACACGAACGCCGCATCCGGGAACTTCTCGTGGACCGAGCGGACACGCGTCGAGAAGAACACGTTCTTGTTCAAGAAGCGCTTGCCGTCAGCCTCGAACACGTGACGCTTGATCGTGTTTTCGTACGAGTCCATGTACGCGCGTCGCTCTTCGTCCGGTTGACGGTCGATCCACGTCTGGCTGGGCAGGTCGTCCATGAACGGGAAGAGCAGTCCGGTCGTCGGCGACTCGAGGCTCCAAAGGAGCGTGCAGACGTCTTCCTCGGCCTGGTCGAGGCTGATGTGGTGCACGCCCTGCCAACGGCTTTCGAGCGGGCCGTTCAAAAAATCGTACGCGTGGTTGAGCACGGAGCCGACGCTGGTCTGGGCGAGCTCGATCATCCGCTTGAAGGCCTTGGTGGCCGTGATCGACGGGAAAATCGTTTGGTAGAGCTTCACCGTGGTGAAGACCTCGTCATCTAGGCTGATCAGGCGGTGGACGAGGGTGGTGCCACTGCGCGGATTGGCGAAGACAAAAACCGGCCGCTCGACCTTCTGGTCGCGGTATTCAGGGTACAGGACCTCGTCGAGCGCACGGAAGGCGACCGCAGCCTGGCGGAACCCCACGTAGATCGGTGCAATCCAAGCGGTGGTTACGAGTCGGCCGATGGTCGGCTTCTTGAAGAGGACGTTTCCGATTTCTCGGAGGCCCCGTTTGTTGATGTACATGGTCGTTTCCCGTGAGCGGGTTTCTGACTTACCCACGCCCAGTGTAGGGTCGACGCCGGAAATTGCTGGCAAAACCCCGCGAACGGTGCGCTGGCTCAGTTGAACGGTCTCGGCTTCCCGGTGAGTGGAGGCCCTATTCGTCCGTCACACAGCCTTCGGACGCCGACTTCACATTTTTGATGTACTTGTAAAGCGTGCCACGCTTGGCTTTGAGCTCGGGCGCTTGCCACTGGGCGCGCCGCTTGGCCATTTCGGCTTCGCTCACCTCGAGATCGATGAAACGCTTCTCGGCGTCGATGGCGATGATATCCCCGTCTTGCACCAGGGCGATCGGGCCACCCTCCTGCGCTTCGGGCGTGATGTGCCCGATGATGAAGCCGTGAGAGCCTCCGGAGAACCGGCCGTCCGTGATGAGGGCGACGTCCTGCCCGAGTCCGGCGCCCATGATCATGGATGTCGGTGACAGCATCTCGGGCATCCCGGGTCCGCCCTTCGGGCCTTCGTAGCGAATGACGACGACGTGTCCCTTGCTGATCTCGTCGCGCTCCATCGCCGCCAACATGTCCTCTTCGCAATCGAACACCTTCGCGGGCCCCTTGAAGTGGAACCCTTCCTTGCCCGTGATCTTCGCCACGGATCCCTCAGGCGCGAGGCTGCCTCGAAGAATAGTCAGGTGACCGGTCTTCTTGATCGGTGTGTCCCAAGAATGGATGACGTCTTGTCCCTCGCAGAGGTCGGGAAGATCCGCAAGATTCTCCGCGAGCGTCTTGCCGGTGACCGTAAGACAATCGCCATGCAGCGCCCCGTGCGCCAGTAGATACCGCAGCACCCCGGGGGTTCCGCCTACGTTGTGCAGGTCTTCCATCACGTACTGCCCGCTCGGCTTGAGGTCTGCGAGAAACGGTACTCGATCGCTGACGGTCTGAAAGTCGTCGATCGTCAGAGGAACATCGACCGCGCGCGCCATCGCCACCAAATGCAACACCGCGTACGTCGAACCGCCGAGCGCCATGACCGTCACCATGGCGTTTTCGAACGCCTCGCGCGTCATGATGTCCCGCGGCTTGATGTCTTGCTCGAGAAGGAGCTTGATCGCCTCGCCTGCGCGCAGACATTCGTCCTGTTTTGCGGGGTCTTCCGCGGGCGTCGACGAGCTGTAGGGCAGCGACATCCCCATCGCCTCGATCGCCGAAGCCATCGTATTCGCGGTGTACATTCCGCCGCAGGCGCCTGCACCCGGGCACGCGTGCTCGATGATGTCGAGACGCTTGCTCTCGTCGATCGATTGCCCGAGGAGCTCGCCATACGATTCGAACGCCGACACGACATCGAGCTTCTCGCCATCGCTTCCGTGTCCCGCGCGAATCGTTCCCCCGTAGATCATCAACGACGGGCGGTTGACCCGGCCGATGGCGATCATGCAGCCCGGCATGTTCTTGTCGCAGCCCGGGATCGAGATGTTCGCGTCGTACCACTGCGCGGCCATCACGGTTTCGATCGAGTCGGCGATCAAGTCTCGCGATTGAAGCGAGTAGCTCATGCCGTCCGTCCCCATCGACATTCCATCGGACACGCCGATGGTGTTGAAGCGCATGCCGACGAGACCTGCATCGACGACGCCGCGCTTTACGACGGCCGCGAGGTCGTTGAGGTGCATGTTGCAGCTGTTGCCCTCGTACCAAACCGCCGAGATGCCGACCTCGGCTTTGTCCAAGTCGGCGCGCGACAGACCGGTTGCGTGCAACATGGCTTGCGACGCGCCCTGGGACGGTGGCTGGGTGATTCGGCTGCTGTACTTGTTGAGTTTTCTGCTCATTGGGGCTGCGGAGTCTAGCACTCGGAGGGGCGGGCTCGGCCAGGCTGTCGGTTGGCTTGACTGGTTCCGGCCTTGGTCCTACGTCTGTTCAAGAAAATTTGAACAAACTGAGCGAACAGAGTGCCCACCGCTGCCGTAAAACAACAAGACCTCAATGATTCTCAGCCTTTGTGGCGTGAGGCCGAGCTGAAATCAGCCGATGCGATGGGGCGTTTGATGGAGTTTTGGGGCTTTCGACGCCACATGGGTCGCCTCTGGACGATCCTGTACCTGTCCCCAGACCCGATGACGACGACCGAGCTCGCGGAGATCCTTCAGCTCAGCAGTAGCGCGGTGAGCTTGTCGCTAGGGGAGCTGGTGCATTGGGGCGCGGTGCGCAAGACCTGGCGTCCGGGAGAGCGAAAAGACTTTTACCAAGCGGAAAGCAGCGTTTGGAAGCTCCTTCGCCGTGTGTACGAGCGCCGCGAGCTCAACCTCATCCGCGAGGCCATCGATGCTTTTGGGGAGGCGCAGCGGCAGCTCGCCGAGACCCGGAGCCTGCTTGGGCAGGAGGAGCGGCGTCGCGTCGACTACATGCACAAGCGACTTTCACGGCTGAGTGCGCTATCTAAGGCCGGCGAACGGCTGGTTCGGTTGCTGGTTGCGGGCCGAATGATCAACCCGGCCGATCTGCAATCGGCGGAAGAAGAAGAGTGATGCACCAGGGGACACCCGACGGAGGCCAGGGATGTCGTTGATAGCGGCGGTCCGCTCGGATTCCTCCTCCGACGTGCTCACGAGCCTCCAGGCTGTGTGCGATTCGCAGGGGCTCGATGACCTTTCGGCTCGCTTGGCTGACCTTGCCGACTTGGTGAAGTGGGACATGGCCGCTCTCGAGGAGGGCATTCAAGGCCTTCGCGCGGGGGACAGCGTCGTTCATAAGAGCGCGCACCACTTGGTAGGGATCGCGGGCAAGCGCCTACGGCCGATGTGCGTCGCGCTTGCTTCACAACTGGGCAGCGGCCTCGACGAGCGCACCCGCGAGTTCGGAGTAGCGGTCGAGCTCGTCCATTGCGCGACACTGCTCCATGATGATGTCGTCGACACGGGCGATCAGCGCCGAGGCGCTCCTTCGGCCCGCACCCTCTACGGCAACGCGGCTTCGATTTTCGCCGGCGACTGGCTGCTTGTCGATGCGCTTCGCCGAGTGCGCACGGCCGAAATGCCCGACGTTCTGATTCGACTGCTCGACATCATCGACGAGATGATCTTCGCCGAGGCGATCCAGTTGGAGAACCGCGGTCGCATCGATGCCCGCATGCTCACGTACATGCAGGTCGTCGAAGGCAAGACCGCCGCCTTGTTCCGTTGGGCGATGTTCGCCGGCGGTCGCGCGGGCGACCTCGACCCCGACGCGTGCAGGTCGCTCGAAGAGTACGGCCTCCACCTCGGAGTGGCGTTTCAGCTGATCGACGACCATCTCGACTACGCCGGCGATGGCGCGACGATCGGGAAGTCGCCGCTAACGGATCTGCGCGAAGGGAAGATGACTCACCCCGTGATCGTCGCTCTTGAGCGAGACCCTTCGCTCAGGCCAGTTCTCGAAGAGCTGGTCGCGAACCCCTTGGACGACATTCCAGAGGACGCGCGGTCGCGCTTACTGTTGGCGCTCGATCGCACGGGCGCCCTCGAGTCGACGCGCGAGCTCGCCGTGCACAAGGCTGACGCCGCTTGCTTGGCGCTCGGGGGTCTGCCCGACAGCCCCGCGCGAGACGCACTGATTACGGTGGCGCGAGCCACGGTGCACCGGGAGTCCTAGCGAGCAACGAAGAAAGATGCATTGATGCCCAAGCAACCACCCACTGTGACGAGCCGGATCCCGGGCTTCTACCGCGAGCATGTCGAACAACGGCTTCGCACCATCCTCGAGACCGGCCTGCTTTCCGAAGACTCCGTTCAGCACTTGCAAGATGGTGGGCGTCTCACGCTCGAGGTTGCCGATCGCATGAGCGAGAACGTCATTGGGGTGCACGGCCTGCCCCTCGCTGTCGCCCTCAACTTCCGCGTGAACAACAACGACGTGTTGGTGCCGATGGCCGTCGAAGAGCCTTCGGTGGTTGCCGCCGCATCGAACGCGGCCCGTCAGGTACGGATGACCGGCGGATTTTTCGGCGAGGCTACCGCTCCGATCATGACCACTCAGGTCCAGTTCGACGACGTACCCAATCCGCACGACGCGAAGGCGCGCGTGGAAGCCGAGCGCGACCTGATTTTCCGAATCGCAGACGAAGCGATCCCAGGCATGCTGACGCGCGGCGGTGGCTGCCGTGATCTCGATGTGCGCGTGCTCGACGAGGACCAGGGCGTATTGGTCGTGCACCTCTACGTCGATGTCGGCGACGCGATGGGCGCGAACGTAGTCGACGCGGTCGCCGAAGCGGTTGCCCCGCGAATTCGCGAGCTCACGGGCGGCACAGTGGGCCTGCGTATTCTAAGCAACCTGCCGTTGCGCCGTCGGGTGCAGGTGCGTTGCGAGGTGAGCGCCGATGCTCTGGGCGGGCCGGATCTGGCCGACGGCATCGTCAAGGCCAGCCGATTTGCCGAGCTCGATCCCTTTCGCGCGGTCACCCACAACAAGGGAGTGATGAACGGCGTCGACGCCGTTGCCCTCGCGATGGGTCAGGACTGGCGCTCGATCGAAGCGGGGGCGCATGCCTTCGCGTCCGTGACCGGAGCCTACAAGCCGCTCGTGGTTTGGACCCGGACTGACAGTGGCGTCCGCGGAGAGCTCGATATGCCGATGGCCGTCGGAACCGTCGGTGGCTCGACTCGAGTTCATCGAGGCGTCCGCGCCGGCTTCGAGCTCATGGGTGTGACGAATGCTGGTGAGTTGGCCATCGTGATGGGCGCCGCCGGGATGGCCTCCAACCTGGCAGCGCTTCGCGCGCTTGCGGGCGAGGGCATTCAGCGCGGCCACATGCGTCTGCACTCGCGAAAGCAAGAGGTGCAGGAGAACGCCCGGCTTCAGGCCAAGAAGGTCGAACGAGGTGCTCAGTGAGCGAACCGGTTCACCAGACGCCGTTGCCCAACCCAGGTTCTGGGCAGATGTTCGACCAGATCGCAGGCCGTTACGACATGCTGAACAGGGTCATGTCGATGGGCATCGACCGGTCGTGGCGTCGCAAGACGGTGGATGCGATGGAGCTCCGGGCGGGAGCTCGTGTTCTCGATCTGGCCACCGGGACGGGCGACCTCGCCCTCATGATTGCCCGGATGCACACCGACGCGCACGTGGTGGGCAGCGACCCTTCCAAGCGCATGCTGGAAGTCGGCGTCGAGAAAGTGGCACGGAGCGGCCTCACCGAGCGGGTGGAGCTCGAAGTGGGTGACGCGCAAGCCCTTCGTTACGACGACGACTCGTTCGATGGATGCTGCATCGCTTTTGGAATTCGCAACGTCCCCGATCGAAACGCAGCGCTCGCGGAGATGGCGCGCGTGACCCGGCCGGGCGGCCGAGTCGCGGTGCTGGAGCTCGGCGAGCCGAACGTGGGCTGGCTCAGTCCCATCGCTCGCTTTCATGTTCGCAAGGTCATCCCACGGATTGGCGGGATACTGTCAGGCTCGGACGAGTACAAGTACTTGCAGGAATCGATCGCAGCGTTCCCGCCCGCCGACGAGTTTGCCCAGCAGATGCGGGCTGCCGGGCTGAACGTCCTCGACGTGAAACCGCTGACGTTTGGCGCATGTACCTTGTTCGTTGCCGAGCCGCTCGGGGCCACGTCATGAGGTCTCAAGGCGCGGCCGTTGCCTTCGAGGGGGTCCCGACGAGGGAGATCTCGCGGGCGTTCTTGGAGCAGGCCCTTCGGGCTCGCGCCTCGATGGTCAACAACCTCATCGTGACAATGCCAGCGCCCATCGCGCCACCCGATGCGCTGCTTCGCGCGTTCCCGCACGAGGCGAGCATTTTGTGGGACCCGCCCGAGAGCGATGCTTGCTCGGGGCTTGGCGTGGCCAAGACAATGGCTCCTACCGCGCCCGCGATCAGCGATTTCTTCGGCGGCACCGAGCACATAGCCGATGCGGCGAGCCCGGCGCCACGCGTATTCGGGGGCGGCTCTTTTGCTCCGGGAGCTGCTCGACAGGCGCCTTGGGAAGGCTTCGGGGACGGCTTCGTGCTGCTGCCCACGTGGACGTATCACGTTGGCGAGCGAGCCTGGTTGTCCTTTGCCGCATGCGACTCCGAGGGCACGAGCGTCGAACGAACGCTCCAGGTGTTCGACACGATCTGGGAGAGCCTCGAACGACCGATCGGCGTGATTCCGTCGCCCGTCTCGGTAAGGCGCATCGATGAAGCCGATCACGAAGCCTGGTGGCGCCAAGTCGACGAGATCCGCCGAAAAATCCAAGACGGCACCTTCGAGAAGGTCGTGGCTGCAAGGCACTGTGTGGTTGAGCTCGAGACGGGCGCTGGCTCTCTCGACGTGCTCAAGCGCCTCGAAGAGCGGTTCCCGGGCTGCACGCGTTTCGCCTTGTGGCGCGGCGATGCCGCGTTCTTGGGCGCGACCCCTGAGCTTTTGATCTCGCGTCGTGGGCCATCAGTGCTGAGCGAGGCGCTTGCCGGCTCCACAGAGCAGGGTGACGCGGCGCGCATGATGGCCAGCTCGAAAGAACGCGAGGAGCATCAGCTGGTGGTCCAGGCGATTCTCAAAGCGCTCGAACCGTTCTGCGACTCACTTCGATCCGCTGCGGAACCGACCGTCCGCGAGCTTCCCAACGTGCTGCACATGCAGACCCCGATCGAGGGACACCTTCGCGAGCCGACGCACATCCTCGCTTTGGTTCAAGCGCTGCACCCAACCCCAGCGGTTGGCGGCGTCCCTACAAAAGAAGCCACTCAATGGATCGTCGAGCACGAGGCGCTTGCCCGCGGGTGGTACAGCGCCCCGGTCGGCTGGACCGATGCGGCAGGCGATGGCGAGTTCGTGGTTGCGTTGCGCTCTGGTTTGCTTCGCGACGGGAAGGCCTGGGTCTACGCTGGCGCCGGAATCATGGCCGACTCCGATC
>QMMB01000036.1 GCA_003647035.1 Deltaproteobacteria bacterium
CGGAGCGCGACGCACCCCTCCATACGGAACGTCGTGCCAGCCACTGTGTTGTGCGGCTGAGTCACCGGAGGACGGCTCGGGACGGGCGTGCTCGCGATCGGGGGCCCCGTCGCCCGGGACCTTAAGTCGACCTACGCGGAGGCGCCGACCCAATCGCTGTGCTGCCCATCCCGAGCCGTCCTCCTGTGTAGAAGTCTACATACGCCCACGCACGTCACCGTGGATGTGCGCATACGGTCGCGCGCGTTCACGTACATGGTGTCGTGTGGAGGGGTGCGGCGGAGCGTGATGTGGGGTTTCGGCGGCGTATGAGTGACAAATGGCCATGCGACCAACCCGCTGCCACTTGGCGCGAGTATCGAGGGGCGGCTTGCGTGGCCCCCGTCCTCCAGTTTTTCCGGCCACCTTTGCAAGCCGCCCCGTCCGCTGAAACCCCGCGTCGCGCTCTGCCGCGCCCCGTGCGCCCGTCCGCAGGGTCCCCACTCCGCGTTCCGCTGCGCCCCGTGCGTGTGCTTAGTCGGCGTAGGGGACAGCTTCGCAGGGTTCGTGCGCTCCCTGCCATTTCATCAAGGTGGTTTCGGGTTTGCCGTTGTCGTCGTAGGTGATGACGGCGTAGGTCAAGCCGCTGTCTTGGCCGAGGTGTTGGAGGTCCAAGTTGATCATTTTTACCCAGGTGCCGGTGTTGACGAGGATGCGGTCGTTGGGGAGCTGGAGGAATCTTGGGCCGTGGCTGTGGCCGACGATGAGGGTGTGGGCGCCTCGAATCTTGTTGAGTGCTCGAATTGCTCGTTCGTCGTAGCCGCCGCTCGTGAGCTCGAGGACTTCTTCGCGAACCAGTCGCGGGAAATTCATGATGCGGTCGCGCCACGCTCGAATGGCGAAAATGCGATGTCGAAGGAAGTAGACCGTGGAGCGCCACAGGAACTTGAGGACGAATCCCGGGTCCAAGAACGCCGATGACCACAGAAATCGACTCAGTGGCTGGACGCGGTCGATGTGGCTTCGAATCTCTTTGAGCGGGTTCATCACCTCGAGGATCCAGAGGCTACCCCAAGGCAAGGCCAACACTTCGGTTCCGTCACGGCGAGTACGGGTGATCTGCGAGTAGTCGACGCGGTGAATGCGTTCGAACTGATGACCGTGTCGGATCTGGATGCCTTCGGGAAGGTAGTAGGTGTCGGACGCGGTCACGAAGTGCACGCGCTCTACGGCGTCGCCCGGTGCCACGTATCGAAGAAATAGCTCCTGCACGCCGGCGAACCACAGTTCGAGGTCGTGGTTGCCCAGCAGATAGGTCACGCGGTTCGTCGGCTTCTGCAGAAACTCGCGGAGCGCGAGCACGAACTTCGGGTGCCCGTCGAGGCACTGCTGCAGCTTGGCGATCGCGATGTCTTCGGTCACCTCGATCGGCCACTCGCCGGCGATCTTCACCTTCAACAGGTCGAAGATGTCCCCGTTCAGAATCAGCTCGATGCTGCCGTCGGAGCCCGCGAGCTCGTCGTAGTAGCCGAGGAGCTCGACGAGGCGATCATCGTGAATGAAATCCTCGAGCGGGTTCAGTTGTCCCCGCCGGGTTCCCGTCCCGAGATGCAGATCGCTGAGCACAAGCCGAAGCAAAGTCACCGTTCGCGGCCTCCACGTGAGGTTACGCAAAGCGCGGTGATGGGCCAGCTTCTTACAAGCCGCTCGACTTGAGGCTCTGGTTTTGCTCTTCGGTCAGCGGAAGATGCAGCCCGCACTCCGGTGTTTTGCCGAGGATGCGACCGTCCCGCGGATCCATGTCGGCGGTCGTGGGAATAGTAGAATGGTGGTCACCAATCGAGCGGTACCCCTGCTGGACCATCGGATGGTACGGGAGGTCGTGGCGCTCCATGTAGGCGGTCATCTCGTCGTCGGTCCAGTGCAGGATGGGGTGGATTTTGACGCGGCCGTCTTGCCGGTCGATGCGGCGCAGTCCCGCGCGATGCTCGGTTTGCTCGGAGCGCAGTCCCGCCATCCAGCCCTCCGCGCCGAGATCATGAAGCGCTCGCTGCATCGGCTCGACCTTGTTGATTTGGAGGTAGCGGTTCACCCCCTCTTCTCCTTGCTCCCAGAGTTTGCCGTACAGCGCTTCCTGGCGAGCTGGAGACATGGGCGCGGCATAGAAATGGACGTCGAGCTCCAAGCGCTTGATCAAGTCTTCCGCGAATTGATAGGTTTCAGGGAAGAGGTAGCCCGTATCGACGCAGATGATCGGGGTACGGGGCGCGACCTGGTGCACGAGATGCAGCATCACGGCGGACGTCGCGCCAAAACTGGTGGATGCGATCAGCTTGTCGCCGAACCGCTGCGAGGCCCATTCGATGAGCACTTCAGGGGTCGACGTTCCGAGGGCTCGATTCTGTTGATCGAGATCGGTATCGGCTGGGGCGACGCGGACAGCTTCCATGGTGACTCGGAGTAACTTGACAAGTCTGGTGCGGGTTTGCAACGCGTCCAGCTCAGGAAAGCTGCTCTAAACCCGGAAAGCCTAAAAATACAGCGTATTTTGTCGTTCGCCGCGCTGTTAATTCTTGATTATAAAGATCAAGAATCAGTACAGGGAGACGAATTCCTCTGCGGAGGTGGGGTGAATCCCGATGGTGGCGTCGAAGTGCGCCTTCGTCGCTCCTGCTTTCATGGCGATCGCCAGCCCTTGGATGATCTCGGCGGCTCCGTGGCCGGCCATGTGACAGCCGACCACTCGATCGTTCGACGCATCGACTACCAGCTTCACGATGGTGTGTTCGTTTCGGTCGCTCAGCGCCAGCTTCAAGGGCGTGAACACCGACTTGTAGACCCGCACGTCTTGGCATCGGTGCCACGCCTCGGCTTCGGTGAGACCCACCGTGGCGAGCTCAGGCTGACAGAAGACAGCGGTCGGGATGGTCATGTAGTCGATGCGGTGGTCGTCCTCGCCGTAGAAGTGGTGAGCGAAATGCATGCCCTCGGCGATAGCCACGGGGGTGAGCTGAATGTGATCGGTGACATCACCGACGGCGTGAATGGACGGGACGGAGCTCGTGAAGTCGTCGTCCACGACGATTCCCCGGTGGCGACCGAGCTCAACACCGACGTCTTCGAGCCCCAGCCCTTCGACGTTGGGCTCACGCCCGATCGCGAACATGGGAAGATCGGTAGCGATGACCTCGCCGTTGCTCAAGCGAGCCTCGAACGCGGTGTCGGTTTTGCGAAGTTCTTCCACACGGGTTTCGAGGAGGATGTGCATCCCCTTGGCTTCGAGCTCGTCGTGAAGGTGGCAAGCGAGGTCGCGATCGAATCCGCGCAGGATTTCGTCTCCCCGGTGAACGAGCGTGACATTCACGCCGAGCGCACACAGGACCGAACCAAGCTCGAGCGCGATGTATCCGGCCCCAACCACCAGCATTCGCCTAGGCAACTCATCGAGGGTGAACGCCGCGTTCGATGTGAGGGCGTGTTCGCTTCCGGGGATGTCCGGCGCGACGGCTGTGCCGCCGGTCGCGATTAGGATCCTCTCGGCCGTGCGCCTGGTCCCGTCCATCTCGACCGCATGCGCGTCGACGAGCCGCGCCCGACCTTTCAACAGATCCACTCCTGCGCCCTCGAGCAGGGCTTGGTAGATCCCATTGAGGCGCTCGATTTCACGGTCCTTGTTGGCCCGAAGGGTGGCCCAGTCGAACGACGATTCGGTCGACCAGCCGTAGCCCCTCGCGTCCTCGAGGTCATATGAAAAGTGAGAGCCATAGACGAAGAGCTTCTTCGGAATACAACCCACGTTGACGCAGGTGCCTCCCAGGCGATCCATCTCGGCGATTGCGACCCGTGCGCCGAGCTCACTGGCCACCCGTGCTGCCCTCACGCCACCGGAGCCCGCGCCAACGACGAAGAGGTCGTAGTCGTATTCAGCCATTCTTGCTCACCTCGAAATTCCCGCGCACAGGTATGGCCGAGTGACGTGGCTGTTACCAGCTCGAAAATTCCCGCAGCGCCGCCACCGCTGAAAGCTCGGTGCATCCGCCCTGCAGCAACGTCATCGCGCCCTCCTCGGTGACTCCGACGTAGAGCTCGCGCGATTCGTCCGGCACGAGGGGAACGAGCCTTTCGTTCACTCCCGCCTTGGCCAGGAGTGAGTTGAGGGCACGCACTAGCGCCCTTACCGCCACGGTTCCGTGTTCAGCATCCTCGTCGTCCTCGTCGGTGATGGCGCTGAAGTGCTCGCCGGCGCGCAGCACCAGCGGCCCTTCGTCGGTGCCGATGCGTTGGAGCCTCATTGACGCGATTTCCGGGTTGAGGTTCGCAAGAGAAGATACCAACTGATGGGCATTCACGCAGAAGTAGTCGTTGTGCATGAAGAAGCGGTCGGTGCTGCGGCGACGGGCCGCGACCGACGCGTCGTCGTTGCCGCGATAGTACAGCCCGAGGATGTCCAGCCGGCGAGAGTCGACCCGGGACTCTTCGAGGTTCGCGACGATTGCGGATAATTGCGTCGTGTCGAGCTCGCACGCGAGCCCCGCGGCGTTGAGGATTCGCACGAAATCCTCATCACGCTTCGAGTAAGTTGCGCTCTCTTGGCGAGGATGCAGATCCTCGGCCGGCGGCTCGACCGACTCTTTCAGCGACGCTGTCATGATCCCCTTGCAATTTCAGTGTTCAACAAATGAAGAAAAAAATCCAGTAGTGCCAAACCGCACAGTTGTTCACCGGGATTGCTTACGATTCCGGCAACTAACGGATCGTGCGGTGACCGTGGATGCCGACGAGCCGCGTGGTGTCTACCCGCAACGAGAGAAGCAGCGTGAACAAACGTCGTGATGTCTCTAGATCGAAACCAACGTCGCGGAGTTCGCGCTTCAGCACTCGCCCGGCACGGTCGTGGGTGACTTTCTTTGCCATGTCCAGCGCTTCCATTTGATTGACGCCGTCCGCGTCGGCGATTTGGCGAACGATGTCGATGTACTCGGTGATGTGTTCGGAGAGAAGTTCGTGCGGGATGATGATGGTGACGAGCTCGCTGTCATCCTCATCGCGGAAGTCCAAGAGGAATTGCTGCTCGGTCATGCTTACGTGGAGAGTTGCGACGTCCTCGGCCTGGCTTCCGGCCTTGGACAGAAGCTCCCGAACGTTCGCATCCCATTCGACGTGTTGAGCTTCGGAGCCGCGGGCCAACGTGCGCTCGCCGATGACCACCGCGTGGAGGGGCATGCGGCGACCATATCAGAGTCGACTGGGTCTGCATCTGTTGCCGGATGACTGCTATGGTCCGCCGGTGGCACCGGACTTGAGCGAGCGCAGGGAGCAGATGGTCTATCGGTGGGACCTCGACAAGACCTATCTCCACACGGAGTTCGACACCCTACGCGACTTGGTGCGCACCGCTTTCGAACCGGCTTCGCGCAAGCGCACGTATCCTGGTGCGGGCACGTTGCTGAGAGAGATCCGGGCCACCGACCCGGCGGCCATATTCATTTTGTCCGGGAGCCCCGAGCAGATGCGGAGCGTCCTAGAAGCCAAGCTCAGGCTCGACGGCATCCGCTGGGACGGATTCACACTCAAGCCCAGCCTCCGGAACCTGGTTCGCGGCAAGTTTCGATTCGTGCGAGACCAGCTCAGCTACAAGCTGACCGCGCTGCTTCGGTCGCGAACCAACGTGTCGCCCGAGACGGAGGAAATCCTATTCGGGGATGACGCCGAGGGCGATGCGTTCATCTACTCGCTCTACGCTGACATCGCGGCAGGCCGAGTGAGCCAGGAGCTCCTGATGAAAATCGCCGAAGCGGCGGACGTCTATCCGGAGGACATTCCCGAGATTGTCCGCATCGCCGCGCGAGTCCCACGGCGCGATGCCGTCCGCCGTATTTTCATCCACCTCGAGCGAGGTTCCTCGACGGGCGGATTCGGCGACTTTGGGCGGCGCGTGTGCCCCTTTCACAACTACTTTCAACCCGCGTTGGTGCTGCTCGGGGATGGCGCGCTCGACGCCCAAGCGGTGCTGCGGGTCGGCGCCGATTTGGTCGTTGCCCACACGTTCAATCCGGAGGTGCTGGTCGCGAGTTTCGATGACCTGCGGAGGCGGGGCTATCTGGGCAAGGCCGTTGTCGACCGCATGGCCGATGTTTCGGAGACCATTGCGCCTTCGACGTTTGGGCAGGCGTCGGGCCCACTCCGGTCGCTCTTCAGCGCCATGGAGGCAGCGCGCGCCGACCTTCCGGAAGAGGTTCAGATCGATCCCGTGACGGAGGACTACCTTGCGCTCTTCGCGAAAGACCGGGCTCGGGCCAAAGCAGGAAAGCGACGAGCCCGGTGGACCCGTGAGAGCCCCTAGACCGGTTCGCGCCTCACGCCCAACATTTCGAGTGCTTCCTCCGCCAGCTCGCCGAGGGTGGTCTTGGTCTCGTCTTCGAAGTCTTCGATGAGAACGACTCGCGAGTCGCCCACGAAGCGTTCGAGGTCCGCCAAAGCCTCGGGGTCTGCTAGTTGAGCGAGCGCTTCGATGGCCGCGGCCGCCACGTCAGGGCTCGAGTGATCGAGAAATCGACGAATCAGGGCGAGCGCGCTCGGCTCCGCGATTTCGGCGAGCACCCAGGGAAGCTCGGACATGGCGACCCCGTCGGCGTTGCGGTCGAGTGCTCGCTCGATGCCACGCGCGAGCTCGGCGTAGCGTTCATACCCCAAGTCACGCAGCGCCTCCCCGGCGGCCACTCGGACGCGTGGCTCCGCGTCGTTCAAGATGGCGATCAAGGCATCGGTCATGCGGGGACCGGGAACCTGTGCGCAAAGGTCGGCCAGGCGTTCGAGGCGCATGGTGCCTTCCTTGCGATCTTCCATCTGGAGAGCACTCTCGGTCTCGCGCCCGAGCAGCGCGATGACCTCGTCCAAGCTCTTGTTACGAAGCAGCACGGACTCCGCTTCTTGTAAGACGCGGTCTGCGTCGAATATGCGCTGAAGCTCATCAGGAAGTGACATCGATCGAATGGTCCTTTGGGGGCTGCTCCCCTTTTGAGCACAGTGGCGCGAGCTCGCGAAGCAACGATCGTACACGATCGACGGCGTCGCCGGATTCCCCATCTCGATAGCGCCGAGTTAGCTTCATGTCAGGGGAAAGTCCCCACCCGCCGCCCGGCGTGGCCACGAGCGGCATGAGGGCCGAGGGGTCGAGCGGTGTATCTTCCCGTAGGTGCAGGGTCACCCGCTTGGGCTCGGCCTCGCAACCGAGCGCGCGCAGGTCGCGGAGCAAGGGCTTGAGGGACATCACCCGTACGAAGTCACGGGCCTGCGGCGGAGGCGCACCGAAACGTTCCTCCATCTCGGTCGCGAGGTCATCGACGGCCTGCTCGTCCACCGCTGTAGCGAATCGACGATACAACGACAGGCGTAGTCCGATGTCGTCGATGTACTCCTCGGGGAGGTAGTGCTCGATCTCGATCGACAACTCCGGGTCGACTTCTTGCTGGACGTGGTCGCCCTTGAGCTCCGCCACTGCATCACTCAGCATTTGCACGAACATGTCGAACCCGACCAGCGACGCGTTCCCGCTTTGCTCCGACCCGAGGAGGTTGCCGGCACCCCGAAGCTCCATATCGAGCGTTGCCACACGGAAGCCCGCACCCAGGCCCGAAAAACGTTCGAGCGCCTCCATGCGAACCCGGGACTCCTCGGACATCTGGTTAGGTGGCGGTGTGATCAGGTAGCAGTAGGCGCGCTGGTCCGAGCGTCCAACGCGTCCCCGCAACTGATAGAGCTGCGCGAGCCCGAGGGCATCCGCTCGATCAACTAGAATCGTGTTGGCGCGTGGGATGTCGAGGCCACTCTCCACGATCGCCGTCGAGCACAAGACGTCGTAAGCGCCCTCGACGAAGTCGGTCATCGTTTTATCGAGAAGTGCAGGCTTCATTTGGCCGTGTGCCACGGCGAGCCGCGCGTTCGGCAGCAGGTCCTGGAGACGTTGGGCGCGCTCGTACAGGCCCTCGATGCGATTGTACACGAAGAACACCTGCCCTCCGCGACTCAGCTCCCGTTCGATGGCTTCTTTGATCAAGTGGTCGTCCCAACGGCAGACGAACGTCCGCACGGCGCGCCGGTCTTGGGGCGCCGTCGTGATCAGCGACAGGTTCCGCATGCCGCCTACCGCGAGTTGCAGGGTGCGCGGAATCGGTGTCGCGGTGAGCGTGATCACGTCGACGTTGGTCCGGAGTTTCTTGATGCGCTCTTTGTGCGTGACGCCAAACCGTTGCTCCTCGTCGACCACCAAGGGCCCCAGGTTCGCGAAGTGGACGTCCTTCGAGAGTAGTCGATGCGTGCCGATGACGACGTCTACGGTGCCGTCCTTGAGGGCCTTCAGCACCTGGATCTGCTTCGCGCGTGGGACGAATCGCGACAGCACTTCGACGCGGAGCGGGTAGCCGTCCAGGCGCGCGGAAAACGTGCGGTAGTGCTGCTGCGCAAGTACCGTCGTTGGACACAGGATCCCGACTTGCCGGCCGCTCATCGCGACTCGAAACGCAGCGCGGAGAGCGATTTCGGTCTTCCCGAAGCCCACGTCTCCACAGATCAGGCGATCCGTGGGCTGCGGTTCATCGAGATCGCCCATCACGTCCTCGATGGCCTTCTCCTGATCAGGGGTTTCCTCGAACGGAAACGTTGCCTCGAACTCGGCATACGCCGGTCCGGCAGGTTCGATCGGCTCACGGTGCGCGGCGGACCGCTCCGCGTAGAGCTTGAGAAGCTCCTCGGCCATCTGTTGAACCGCCTTACGGACGCGTCCCTTCTTCGTCGTGAACGTCGTCCCGCCCAGTCGATCGAGCCTGGGCTGATGCCCCTCGCCACCTTTGAATTTTTGGATGACCCCGAGGCGCGTCACCGGGAGAAACAACTTGTCCCCGCCCGCGTACTCGACGACCATGACCTCGACGGTTTGCGCCGTTCGGCCGTGAAGCCGGTCCATCGAGGTGAGGCTCAGCGCTTTGTGCTTCAGGCCCAGGTACTTGCCGACGCCATGGTCCGCGTGCACGACGAAGTCGCCGGAGCTCAGCTCGCGCAAGTCTTCGAGGAAGCGCTGTTGTTGTCGACGCGTCTGCCGTTTGCCGCGTCGCTGTCGCACGCGAGACCCGAAGATCTCTTCCTCGGTGACGTAGGCGACGCCTTCGCTCCACAGCACGAACCCATCCCGCAGTTCACCCAAGCGCACGTCGTCCAAGGCGCGTGCGGCCACACCATAGCTGCGGAGTAGGTCGACCAGCCGGTCGGCTTGGTGTTGAGTCCTGCCGACCAGTGAAACTTGCAACCCTTGGTCGGTCCACTCTTGAAGCTTATCGGCGAGCGGTTGTAGGCCTCGATCTCCGTGGGCTTTGTGTGCACGGAGCTGTGAGACGAGGGCGTGCTGGTCGGATGCGTCTACGCGGAGCAGACCGTCCGCTGGTGGACCGAACGCGGCTACGATTGGCCCCTCGTCTTCCCCGGCAGCGCCGTGAACGGCCAGGCGATGCGCCACCGCCACCCGGTAGGTTTGCAGGCGGTCGGCAAGTTCCCCCTCGCTCATGTAGTACGCGGACAACTCGAAGGTTGGCCGGTCTCGGCGGGCGGAGTGTTCGTCGGTCGCGCCGTGCTGCTCCTCAGCGACCGCGGCCGCGATGGCCGTCGGGTCGGCTAGCACCATGCGGGCGTCTCGCGGGATGTAGTCGAAAAGAGTCTCGAGCCGGTCGAAGTAGGCTGGGAGCAGTGCATTCGAGATCAATGCGCCGGAGCCGCGATCGAGCTCGCTGATGAGCTCTCGTGCTCGCAGGGTCGGCATGTTCATTTCGTCGCAGAGCTCGCGCACGAGGGTCTTCGCTCGGGCGATCATGGCCGGCACGTCGGGAACCTCTCGCGCTGCGCCGAGCTGCACCGAGTCGGTCTCGTCGGAGCTCTTCTGGTCGTCGGGACTGAAACGCCGAATCCTCGTCACCAGTTCGTCGTCGAGCTCGATGCGGAAGGGCAGGGCGGCGTCGGGCCCGTAGACGTCGATCAGCGCCCCGCGCGCAGAGAACGTCCCGCGATCTTCGACCAACGGCACACGGAGATACCCGAGCCCGAGCAACCGCTCCACTAAGTCGTCGCGCTCGATGTGCGTCGCGATCTCGATCGACAGCAGCCCTGCTTGGACGTGCTCCGCCGGGGGAACACGGCGCAGGAACGCGGAACCCGGCACGATGAGCACTCGCCAAGGCTGGTCCTCTGCGAGCTGCGTCAGTACCGCCATGCGTTGCATCTCGGCCCGCCGGTCCGGAACGACGTCCAATAGTGGGCTCGTGTCCGCGGCGGTGAAGAGCAACACCGCGCCGTTTTCGTCGCCGAGGAGAAAGCGAAGGTTCGACTCGTGACGATATGCTTCGTCGAGGGTTGCGGCGACGAGGACGAATTTCTGCTCGGGATGCGCAGCAGCGGCTTGTGCGATGGTCCAATCGAGCGCACCCGTCGGGAGCGATGCGACGTCGATGCGTTCGTTCGAGCCGAGCGATTCGACTACGCTACGAATCGATGCGTTCGCGTTCTCGAGCGCCTCTTCAAGCGACATCGGGGTGCCTGCGCGACACTTGCCGGATGCGCTGGGCCAGCCAGGGAGGCGTTACAACCGTGGTGGCCATCACCATGAGGACGATGGCGGCGTACACGCCCGCCTCGATGAGAGGCTCGCCCTCGAACTGAATGCCCGCGCCGACGTTGGCGAAGATCAAGCCGACCTCCCCGCGCGGTACCATTCCGATGCCGACTGTGAGCTTGTCTATGGCGTTGCCTCGAACGCCCAGGCCCGAGACGAGCTTACCCACGATCGCCACGACGGTCAGAGCGAGGGCGAGGAGCAGTGGCCCCGTCCCGATTCCGCCGAGCTCGACCATCATGCCAGTGCGCACGAAGAAGATCGGCGCCATGATGGCGACGATCGGGCCGATGATTTCGGAGAGGTCGTGTGCCGATTTGTGGCCAAACGGCCGGACGTGAACTTCATCCAGGATGAGCCCCGCGGCGAATGCACCGACGATGGGGGCTAGCCCCGCGGCGCCCGAGATCCCCGCCAGAAGCAGGCACAGACCGATGGCCACCGCTGCCAAGACGTCTGGCGTTCGGAGTTTCGATGCCAAACGAAAGACCCCCGGCATCACGTAGGCACCCAAGAGGAGTGCGCCTAAAAGGAAGCCTCCCGCGAGGCCAATGATGACCGCCAGGTCCATCGGGCCGGGAACGGCACCGAATTCGGCGATGCTAGCCACCACGGCGAGCACGATCAGGCCCAGTACGTCGTCAATGACCGCGGCGCCGAGAATGATGCGGGTTTCGGGACGGGCCATCGCATTGAGGTCTTTCAGGACCCGTGCGGTGATCCCTACACTCGTGGCGCATAGCGTCGCGCCGATGAACAGGTGCAGCGAAAAGGGAGCGTCGGGGAGCAGCGAGAGGCTGGCACCGTATCCGAGCAGCATCGGTACCACGACCCCAATGATCGCGACGAGCCCAGAAGTGGGTGCAACCGCCTTCATTTCGGTAAGCGTCGATTCGAGTCCAACCTCGAAGAGGAGGAGCACCACGCCGAGCTCTGCGAGAAACTCGACGGGGACGAGCTGAGCGGCGCCCTCGAAGGTGGGAATGCCAACCACGTACAAATTGCCGAGGACGATGCCGGCGCAGAGCTCGCCGAGCACGGACGGCTGGTTCATACGTACCGCAATCTCACCGCCCATCTTCGCGGCGAGGAGCATCCCGGCGAGGATCAGCCAGACCTCGTAGCCCAGTCCGTGCGCATCGCCGCTTGCAAGGGCGGTGGCGGGAATCGCCGCGAACAAAGCCAGCAGCAAGGAAAAGCGTGCCGGTCGGCGGCGCATCGCGCGGGACCATAGATACGCAGGCGCGGCAGGGCAAGTGCAGCCCACAATGGGTCTTGCAAGACCTGAGGTCCTCGGGTAAATGAATGGCCATTCAGTCAGGGGATCGCAATGGAACGCAGCCTATTCTCAGAAGAACACGACATCTTTCGCATCAACTTCCGCCAGTTCGCCGAGACCCGGGTCATCCCACAGCAGGCGAAATGGCGTGAGCAGGGTGTTGTGGACCGCGAGGTCTGGCTCGAGGCGGGCGAAGCGGGCTTCCTCTGTCCCTGGTTGGAAGAGGAGTACGGGGGTGCTGGGGGTGACTTTCTGCACTCGGTGATCGTCATGGAGGAGCTTTGCCGGGCCTACGAGTCGGGCTGGGCGGCGAGCCTACATTCCGACATCATCGTTCCCTACATCTACAAGTTCGGAAGCCCGGAGCAAAAGGCCAAGTGGCTGCCCGGCTGTGCGAGCGGAGAAACCATCTCTGCCCTTGCGATGACAGAGCCGGGGACCGGGTCCGATCTTGCGGGCATCGTGACCACGGCGAAGCGCGACGGCGACCACTATGTGATCAACGGCGCCAAGACGTTCATCTCCAACGGGATGTCCTGCGATCTAGTCGTGGTCGCGGCTCGCACGGAAAACTCCGACGACCCGCACCGCAGCTTGTCCCTCTTCGTCGTCGAAGCAGACCGGCCCGGTTTCATCCGGAGCCGCAGGCTCGAAAAGATGGGGATGGAAAGCCAAGACACCGCGGAGCTCGCGTTTGACGGCTGCCGGGTGCCCGCCGACAACCTGTTGGGCCAGGAGGGGGCCGGGTTCATGATGCTGATGCAGAATCTTCAACAGGAACGATTGTGCGTGGCGATCATGTCGCAGGCGAGCGCGGAGAAGGTTCTGGAAGACGCGATCGCGTACACGCAGGAACGTCAGGCGTTCGGGCGCCCGATTTCCAAATTCCAGAACACCCAGTTTACCCTCGCGCAATGCGCTACCGAGGTCGAGGTCGGCCGTGCGTTCCTCGACAGCCTCATCGCACAGCACGTTTCGGGTAAGTACCTCGTCAAGGAATGCTCGATGGCCAAACTCTGGCAGACCGAAATGCAGGGCCGGGTGGTCGACGCGTGTCTCCAGCTATACGGCGGTTACGGCTACATGCTCGAGTACCCCATTAGCCGCGCGTACGTGGACGCACGTGTTCAGCGAATCTACGCCGGCACCAACGGGAGCAGGAGGGTCATCATCGCGAGGCGGATGGGGCTGTAGTCGGCGGCAGGATCCCTCGCGGGGTCGCCTGCGCCGAATGGCTCCGCCTC
>QMMB01000037.1 GCA_003647035.1 Deltaproteobacteria bacterium
ATCATCACGTCCTCAACAGCGTCTCGCTCGACATCCATCGCGGCAAGACGCACTTGATCATCGGTCCGTCCGGATCCGGCAAAACGGTACTGATGCGTCAGCTGATTCGTCTGGAAAAACCCGATTCGGGCCAGCTTCTCGTCAACGGGGTGGATTTCGCCAAGCTCGAGGGCCTCGATCTCGCGTCGATGCGTCGGACCTTTGGGATGGGGTTCCAGATGTCGGCCCTCTGCGACTCCATGACGGTGTTCGACAACGTAGCGTTCCCGGTCAGGGAGCACACCGATCTCTCGCGAAGCGAGGTGCGCGACCGCGTGATGGATCGTCTGTCGGCACTCGGCATTGCCGCCGCGTCCCAGAAGCTCCCGTCTCAGCTCTCTGGTGGCATGCAAAAGCGCGTCGCCGTTGCGCGCGCCATGATCCTCGAAAGCGAAATCCTGATTTATGACGAGCCCACCACCGGCCTCGATCCGATCACGACAGAGATGGTGGACGACTTGATCGTCCAGGCCGAGGAGATGTTCGGCATCACCTCCATCGTCATCAGTCACGATATGGCTTCTGTCGTGCGTATCGCCGACCACCTCAGCTTTCTCCACCAGGGCCAGATCACGGCCACGGGCACGCCACAAGAGCTCCTTCACAGCGGGCACCCCGCCACCGCCGAGTTCATCCGAGCCTCCAGAATCACCCTCGACTGAGAAAGGCTGAAGCCCATGCGTAGCGCATCCCGATGGAACGGGTCAGCGAACCTCTACGGTACCGGGACGGCGAGTACAGCGCCGCAGGCGGTTTCATTCATGTAGACGCTGCTTTCGTTTGGCCCCATGGCCGTGTTGGCCCCCGACGTTGCTCCGATCTTGAGATCAGCGTCGCTGTAGGCGAGGAACACGCACATCTCGTGGCCTGACAGGCCGTACGTCAAAGGCTCCTCGGTGTCGTTGATGTAGCCGCATTCGACGCGCAGCTTCGACGCGTCTTGCGAATTGATTGGCGGATCGAGGGTGATGCCGAGCGGTTCTCCAATCGAGTTGCGGAGCTCGAAGATCGTTCGTTCACCTCCATCGTCGTCGACGAAGCTGAGCCGGAAGTAATTGCCCCACTCATGGTAGTGCGCCAGGACGTAGTAGATGTTGTAGTCGGAAGAGACCCCAAGGTCGCACGTCATGCCGAAGCGCGATTCCGCTTGTGGCTCGATGTCGAGCGCGGTGTTGGTGAAGGCGATGGGACGAAGTCGCACTTGAACGTCTTGTTCGGGGATGGTTTCGATGTCGAAGCTGAGTCCGGTGTCGAGGTTGCTGGCCGATATGTTCACGAGGTGTACGCCACCCACGATCTTGTGACGCGGCGGGATCTCCAGGACCGCGCCTTCCTGAAAGGCTTGCAGTTCTTCGAGGGCCTGAGTGGACTGAGCGAAGAAGGCTCCTCCCTCTAACGCTGCCGAGACGTCGTGAAAACCACGTTCGTCGCAGTCCCAGGTGCCGTCAGGGCCTGGGTACGTGTCCTCTGGCACGAAAAACCAGTTCGAGTGGTGCCACGCGCCTTCGTTTCGCTGTCGTATCTTGGAGACGTATAGCGTCTCGTCGTTGTCGAGGGTCCAACTCTGGCAGACGCCGCTGATCTCCTCGCCCGCCTCGATCGCCAGGGGCGCGAAGGCGTGCGTTAGTGTGGGGGTGATCTCCCCCGACTCGCTCTGCTGGCTGCAGGCGACCAGGCTGAAACACAACAATACGCAGCACAATAGTAAAGGCGGCGGCAGCAATCGCATATCGGCACGATCCCGCGGCTCAGGCTGTTTGGCAAGCGGATAGGGCCGATGCGGGCGTGGTAGGGTTCGTCGCGCCGTGATCTCCCAGGAACAGACAGCCACCCAGCCTGGTGCCCGCTGGGCGCTGACCGTCCTGCTTCTGGCGTATATCCTCTCGTTCATCGATCGGAACGCGATGGCGATTCTGGTGGGGCCGATCCGCAGATCGTTCGACATCACGGACTTCCAATATGGGCTGCTGCACGGACTGGCCTTCACGGTCTTCTACACGTTGGTCGGACTTCCAATCGGACGGTTGGCTGACCGGAAGAGCCGCCGGACGATCGTTGGAATCGGCGTGTTGTTCTGGTCGGTGATGACCTGCGGCTGTGGATTGGTGCAGACCTTTGGCGCCCTGTTTGTCACGCGCATGGGGGTCGGCGTCGGCGAGGCCGCGCTGTCTCCGCCGGCGCACTCTCTCTTGAGTGATTTTTTCCCCGCCAAAGCGCTGCCGCGCGCCATGTCCATCTTCACGCTGGGGATCAGCATTGGCGGCGGCATGGCCTACATGATCGGCGGCTGGGTATTGGGCGCTGTGGGCGACGTCGACGTATCCCTGCCGCTCGTCGGCGCGCTCCAGCCTTGGCAGCTGACGTTCATCTTGGTGGGGCTTCCCGGCTTTGCGATCGGCGCCTTGGTGTGGACGATCCGTGAGCCCCTGCGTCGTGGCCGGATGCGCGCCGAAGGAGAAGCGGTGCCGGTTCGCGAAGTGCTCCGGTACTTCCGCACCCACGCTCGACTCTACGGCGCGATCCTAGGTAGCGTCTCGATGCTGTCGATACTCGGCTACGGCACGATCACCTGGTACGTCGAGATGCTGATCCGCAACTTCGGCGCGCAAGCCAGTGCTGTTGGACCCCAATTCGGCTGGATCTTCATCATCTCGGGAAGCACCGGCGCGCTGACCGGGGGAGTTCTGGCCGAGCGGCTGAATCGTCGATATGCCGACGCCAACCTGCGTGTGGTGGTGTTGGCCGCGCTGCTGTGGGTGGTACCGGGCATCATCGGCCCTCTGATGCCGACGCTGCCGGGCGCCCTGCTGATGGCAGCGCCGATCTTGTTCCTGATGAGCAGCTACGTCGGGCCTGCCATCGCCGCCCTTCAAACCTCGACACCCAACGAGATGCGCGCGGTGGCATCGGCGCTGCTCTTGTTCGCGGCGAACCTGTTCGGGCTCGGGCTCGGGCCTCCGTTGGTCGGCGCACTGACGACGCACGTTCTCGGTGGCGACGACACGCTGCACGTCGCCCTTGCCGGACTGGCTGCGGTCTTCGCGCCGATGGCCGCGGTGACCGCGGCTTGGGGATTGAAAGGGTACCGGCTACGGTTGGCCGATGCCCATGCCTAGGATGCTGGTCTTACTCATTTTGGATTCGGACGGACGAGTTCATCGCAACCCTCTTCCGAGTCGCCCGCATTCCCGAGGGACATTCTCCTAGTAATTGCGGACTATGACTTCGCTTACTTTGCCGCGTTTCGTGGCGTCGCAGTTGATGGCGCGCGGAGCGGCGACGGTGACGATGTTGAAGTCTTTGTACAGATCTCGAATGAAGGGGACGTCGCTGTTGGAGAGCATGAGTTTGGACCCTCGGCGGTCCAGGGCTTTGTAGACGTCGCGGAGGCGGGTTTGGTCTTCTTGGTAGAAACCGTCTCGTGCGTACGACGTGAAGCTCGCGGTTTGCGAGACCGGCTCGTAGGGCGGGTCGAAGTAGATGAAGTCGCCGGGCTTCGCGTCTTCGAGAAGTGCGTCGAATGGTGCGCACTTGAGTCGCGCGTGTCTCAGTGCCCGGCTGGCGGCGTGCAGGCCTTCTTCGTTCAAGATGCGGGGATTCTTGTACGAGCCGACCGGCACATTGAACTCGCCTTTGCGATTCACGCGATGCAAACCGTTGAAGCAAGTCTTGTTGAGGTAGATGAACATTGCCGCCCGCTTCGAGTTGGAGACGCGCCGGCTCTGGTTGTAGCGTTCGCGGATTTGGTAGTAGCTCTCCTTCGAGTGGCGACCGGCCAGCCTACGAAGCGCCGCGATCACCCCTTCCACGTCGTCACGGATCTCCGCGTACGCAGCTACGAGGGTTGGGTTGATGTCGGTCAGCAACGCGCGCCCCGGGCGGCGTGCGAAGAACAGAGCGCCGCCGCCGACGAACGGTTCGACATGGCGCATGTGCTCGATCCCTAAAGGGAGCAGCGGTCGCAGTTGGCTGAGCAATCGGCCCTTTCCCCCCACCCACTTCACGAAGGGGGCTGCCTCCCGCGGCTGTTGCTCTAACCTCACCGCGACCGCTGCAGATGTCGTCATATGTAGTATGATCACCTACACAGAGCACAAAGCGCAAAAAGGCTGCGAAAGAAGGGCGAATTCCGATCTGGTTTCGGCTAGTTGGCGCCGCTTCTACTGAGCGTCGGCCACCAGCGCACGGAGCCGATCGACGGCCTCCTCGAGGATGGGCATCGGCGGCCCGAACGAGAACCGCATGTGCTGGAGGAACCGCGAGGGCCTGCCCGTTCGGCGCTTGCCCGGGTTCACGTCGAAGAAGTGGCCCGGGACGCAGATGACCTGGCGTTCGAGAGCCGCCTTGAAGAAGTCGTCGCTGTCGCGAAGCGAAGGCGGCAGGCCGCTCAGGTCGCCCCACGCGTAAAAAGTGCCCTCGGGCTCGAGGTCAAAGCGCACGCCGATGGCTTTTAGAGCACCCACGAGAAAGTCCCGCTTCTTTCGAAACTCGTCGTGGATGGCTCTCGTCTCCGCGAGCGTCGGTTCTTCTTGTACGAGATCGATGGCTGCCCGCTGGATCGGCGCGACCCCACCGCCATCGAGGAACGAGCCCGCGCTCGCTGCCGACTCGACGACTCGTTTCGGGCCGACGATCCAACTCACCCGGAATCCCGGATAGCGCCAGTTCTTCGTGAGCCCGTCGAACACCACAATCGGGTCCTTGTCGACGTCCTCGACGAACTCCGCCGCGCTGACGATCGATCGATTCTCAGCCCACGCGTAGTGCGAATAGAATTCATCGAGCAGCAGCGCGCAGTTCAAGTCGCGTGCTGTCTCGACCCAACTCGCCAATGTGTCGCCCTGTACGGCTTTGCCCGTTGGGTTGCAGGGATTGCTGGCCAGGATAGCGCTGAGACCGCGGCCGAGGATCTCCTCTTCGAGTTGTTGGCGACTGAACTCGTACCCTTGTTTCGGATCGAGCAGGATGGGGATCGGCAAGAAGCGCCGGAACACGTCGAGCAGCTCTTCATATGCCGTGTAATCCGGCAGAAAATGCCCCAAATGAATAGGCGCTATCGCTGCGCACGCGCGCATGACGGCCACCCGGCCGCCGCCCGCGATGCAGACGTTCTCAGCTGAGTACTGGGACTTCATCCCACGGCGGAACAGCTTGTCGTAGCGCCCGGCCACCGCTTCGCGCAGCTCCCATACGCCCGCAACGGGCGCGTAGTCGAGGTCGCCCGTGTGGACGGGAATGTTCGTCACGCGTTCGGGCGCGCCCGGCAGAGGCCCCGTGTCCGGCTGACCTTGCCCGAGGTTGCACCAGCCCGGCGCGTCAGGGCTGAAACCGCGCTTCTGTGCCTCGACCGTGACGTAGATGACGCCCGTGCGCGGGACGGGTCGAAATGCAGCGACCTCCGCGATGTCGTTCAGGGAAGTGGACTCGAGCTGGCTCATGAGCAGGCGGACTCTAGCAGAAGTCTCGAAATGGGATAGCCTTGCGTCATGGATGTCCTGCGCATCGAGGAGCTGATGGTCGACTGTGTCGTCGGCGTGTACCCGCACGAGCGCAACGCTGTTCAGCCGCTCCGCGTCGATGTCGAGATGCGCCTCGAAACCGAAACATCCGCCGTCAAAGAAAGCCTGCGCTCTACCATCGACTACGCTGCCACCGCCTCGCAACTCGTGTTCCTCCTGCGTAGTTGCCGCTTCCGCCTCCTCGAAACCGCGGGTCACGCGCTTGCTCGATATGTTCTTGCACCCCCAGCCCCCGACGAGCGCCGCGCGCAAGTCGACTCGGTGCTTGTCCGACTCACCAAGCCTGGCGCGCTTCGGGGCCTTGCCGTTCCTTCCCTCGAAATCGAGCGCACGGCCGCATGGTGCAATTTTGAGGTCGAGAGCAAGCCCTTCGGGACGGTCGATGTCATCTACGAGACGAAGGACGCCGGCATCTACCGGCTCAACGTTGCCCCGGGCAAGAGCATCCCGCTTCACATGCATCGGCAGATGCGGGAGTCGGAGATGGTGCTTGGCGAAGGGCTCATGTGTCAGGGGCAGCCGTGTGCACCAGGGACCATACACCGCTGGCCGACCGGGGCAGCGCACACATATATGAACCCGACCGAACGCCACCAGGCAATCCTCTGTGTCGACTTGCCGCGCTTCATCCCCGACGACGAAATCGAAGTCGCCGGAGAGCCGGCCGACGTTCCCGCCGAACCTCCGTGGGGTTCGTCTGCGGGGGTGCCGCTTGCGGGATTGAGCTGAGATGAACGTTTCAGAAGGAACCGTGATCGTCAGTGGTGCGACGCGCGGAATCGGCCGCGCAACGGTCGACGCGATCCTGGCGCGTGGCGGCAAAGTCGTTGCAATTGCCCGCGACGAGCAGGCATTGGGCGAGCTCGAGGCGTCCGCGACGGACCGCATTCGAGTTGTCGCCGTAGACCTGTCGGACGTGGCAGGCGTCCCTGCGGCTGCCGCACGCGCCATCGACGCATTCGGAGCTGTCGATGGCTTGGTGAACTGCGCCGGCATCGCGAGCTACGAGCCGGTCGTCGCCGCCAGCCTCGAGTCCATCGAGGCTCAGTTTCGTGTCAATCTCATCGCTCCGCTGCTGTTGTCGCAGGCCGTCGCGAAGCACCTTCGCGGCCGTGGAGGCTCGATCGTCAACGTCTCGAGCACGCTGTCGGAACGCGTCGCGCAGACCACGGTCGTGTACGCGGCCACCAAGGCCGCACTCAATACACTCACCAAGGGCCTCGCGCTCGAGCTTGCACCAGCGGGCGTGCGGGTGAACGCAGTGCTGCCGGGTGGTGTGAACACCGACATGCTGCGAACGCCGCGGCTGCGTCCCGGCGAGTCCCTTACGGCGCAAGAGCTCAGGCAGCGTGTCGCATCTCAGGTCGACGCTTTGGCTGCGCTGCACCCGCTTGGACGCCTTGGAAAACCAGAGGAAGTCGCCGCTGTCATCGTCCATGTGCTCGATCAAACGTGGCAGACGGGAAGCCTGGTCACCATCGATGGGGGCCTGTCGATCGCCTAGGCTTGAAGGCTCGGGTGTTTTCACACACACTCCGCCGAACGTGGCTCGAACCCAGAAGGTCGTACTCGATGCGGAGGCTATCCAACGGAGCATTCGCCGCATTGCCGTCGCGATTCTGGAAGCGACGTCGGGCATTGAAGACCTAACCTTGGTCGGTATCCGCCGCGGCGGGGTCTCACTGTCCGCGCGCATCGCAGACGAGATTGCGAAGGTCGAGGGGAGGCCGCCTCCGGTAGGGACGGTCGACATCTCGCTCTATCGGGACGACGCAGCGACAGCGCTTCCCAACCCAAAGATCGGACCGAGCGACATTCCGTTCGACGTCAACGGTCGTCACGTCGTGCTCATCGATGATGTCCTTCATACGGGGCGCACTGTGCGGGCGGCCATCGAATGCCTCCAAGACCACGGCCGCCCTGCACGGATCTGGCTCGCGGCGCTTTGCGACCGCGGCGGTCGCGAGCTTCCCA
Source organism: Deltaproteobacteria bacterium (assembly GCA_003647035.1). Lineage (GTDB taxonomy): Bacteria > Myxococcota_A > Polyangia > Polyangiales > Houyiibacteriaceae > SG8-38. The sequence goes on from QMMB01000037.1 coordinate 7,533, forward strand.
TCGCACCGGATTTCGTGGGTCGTACCATCGAGGTCGATCAGGGCGAGCGGCTGGACGTGTGGATTGACGCGGCCGGGCCGGATCGCGCGGTGGTTACGGAGGTGAAGTGATGGATGCGTTCCCTCACCGCAGCCTCCTCGACATCGAAGGCCTCACCCGCCCTGATGTCGAGCGCATCCTCGACACGGCCGAGGCGTTCCTCCAAGTGTCGCGACGGCCCGTGCGCAAGGTGCCCACTCTTCGCGGCAAGACGGTCATCAATTTGTTCTACGAGGCGTCCACTCGAACCCGGACGTCGTTCGAGCTCGCGGGGAAGCGCCTGAGCGCCGACGTCATCAACATGAGCGTGTCCGCGTCGAGCGTAAGAAAAGGCGAGACGCTCCAGGATACCTGCCGAACGCTCGAGGCGATGCATCCCGATGTGATCGTCATTCGACACAATGCCTCGGGTGCGCCGAGCTACGTCGCCTCCAAGATCGGTTGTAGTGTCATCAACGCAGGCGACGGGATGCACGCCCATCCGACGCAGGCGCTACTCGACGCGTTTACGATCCGACACGAGAAGGGCACGCTCGACGACCTGGTCGTGACCATCGTTGGCGACATCGCCCACTCGCGCGTCGCGCGTTCCAACGCGCACCTGCTGAACCTATTTGGATGCGAGGTTCGAGTGGTCGGACCACGCACACTTTTGCCGCCGGCCGTCGACGCCCTCGGCGTGCGGGTGTTCGATCGGCTCAAGGAAGCGCTCGATGGAGCGGACGTGGTGATGGTCCTACGCATTCAGCAAGAGCGTCTCGGGCGCGCGCTCCTGCCGAGCCTTCGTGAATACGCGCGCACGTTCGGCATCGGTCCGGTGGCGCTTGCCTACGCAAAGCCCGATGCCATCGTCATGCATCCCGGCCCGATGAACCGCGGCATCGAGATCGAACCCATCGTTGCTGACGGCGAGCGCAGCGTCGTTCTGCAACAGGTCGAGGCCGGCGTCGCCGTACGCATGGCGCTTCTCTACCTGTGTGCCGGCGAAACCAGCGAGGCGCCGGCCGTTGGCGAGGTAGATTGACGGGCGTTCGGACAGGGCTCGACCGAATCGCCGATGGTGACGCCGAGGCGGTCCGTCTGGTCGCAGGACGAAACGTGGGGCTGCTGGCGCACGGGGCCAGTGTCGATCGTTCGCTTCGCCCGGCGTCGTCCGTCTTGCGTCAGGCAGGCGCTCACGTCCGTGCGCTCTTTGGTCCCGAGCATGGATTCGCGAGTGCCGCTCAGGATATGGTCGGGGTCGGGAGCCAGCCGGCGTCTGAGACTCCGGTGTATTCCCTCTATGGCGATGACGCGCAAGACTTGAGCCCGAAGCCGGAGTGGTTGCGGGGCCTGGACGCGATCGTGATCGATCTGCAAGACATCGGCTCTCGCTACTACACTTACGTTTGGACCGCTGCCCTCATGGTGAAAGTCGCTGCAGCCGTCGGGACGGATGTCGTGATCCTCGATCGCCCCAACCCTCTTGGCGGCGTGCGTGTTGAAGGCGCGCCACAGCGCGAGGGCTATCTCTCCTTCGTGGGGCTGCATCCGATCGCGGTGCGTCACGGCCTGACGATCGCGGAGCTCATGTGCTGGGTCTGCGACCGGGAGCAGATCGACCGCGGGGTGCTCGACGTCGTGGAGATGGATGGGTGGAGGCGCGCATTGGAGTGGTGGGATACCGATCTTCCGTGGGTGATGCCGTCCCCTAACATGCCGACGCTCGATACCGCACTGGTGTACCCGGGTGGATGCCTAGTCGAGGGGACCAAGCTTTCCGAAGGGAGGGGTACCACTAGACCGTTCGAGCTCTGGGGCGGGCCCGGTCTGGATGTGGGCCCGCTGCTAGAGCTCGATCTCCACGGCGTCTCGCTGAGGCCTGTCGAGTTCACACCGACGTTCCAAAAGCACGCGGGCCGAACCTGTTCTGGCGTGCAACTTCACGTCACCGATCCCTGGGTGTTTCGACCCTACGAGGCCTATCTTCGCATGCTTGCGGCGGTGCTTCCGTCCGTGCCCAGCGAAGAGCGATGGCGGACCGAAGCCTACGAATTCGTGTCCGATCGCCCCGCCATCGATCTGCTGACCGGAGGTCCCGAGTTTCGTGCCTCGGTCGACGCCGGAGTATCGGTCGACGAGGTGCTCGCACAAGAGGCGCGAGGCGCAGCCAAGTTCGAAGACGAGCGCCGCGCGGCGTGGATCTACGAGAAGTGACGGAAGCCGGTTGCAGCCAACTCGATGGCTTGGCCTGCCTCGTCGACCACCCGTACGCCGGAGCCGTCGACGATTCGTCCGATCTTGGTTCCTAGTGCTTCCGCTTCAGGAGATTCGAGCGCGGTGAACATCAGCTCGTAGTCTTCGCCACCGGTGAGCGCGAGTGCTGTCGGAGCGAGGCCGAGGCTTTCGCATCTCGTTTTGTAGCCGGGCGCGTTCGGGATCGCATGGGCGCGCAAGGTCGCGCCTACGTTCGAAGCAGTGCATACGTGCTGCAGGTCTTGCAGGCAGCCGTCAGAGACATCGACCGCTGCGGTCGCGATGGTGGCAAGAGCCTTCGCCGCCGGGCCATGCGTCGGCGGCCGCCTCCACCGTTCGATGAAGTTCGGAGCGTGACCGGTCGTCGGGGCTCGGTTCTGAAGGATCGCAAGTCCGAGAGCGGCCGAACCCAATGTCCCGGTCACATAAATCGCGTCACCGGGCCGGGCGCCGCCGCGTGTCACCGGTTCCGCGACAGGCGAGCCCAACACAGTGGTGGTGACCGTCAGCGATTCGCCTCCGCTCAGATTTCCGCCGGCGACTCGCGCTCCGGTGCTGCGGGCCGCTTCGGCGAGCCCCTCGATCAGCTCATGAAACTGTTCGTCCAGCAAGTCCGCCGGGAGAGAGAGGGCGACGACGGAGGCACTGGGCATCGCCGCCATCGCCCACACGTCGCTCGCGGCTGCGACCATCGCGCGGTACCCCAGGTCACGGCAGGAGATCAGGTCGTGCCTGAAGTGGACGCCTTCGACCTGCGTGTCGACCGTGACGATGGTGGGCCCAGCGCCCAACTCGATCACCGCGGCGTCGTCCCCGATACCGACTATCGGTTTCCTCGACTCGCCATCGAAGTCGAAGCGGTTCTTCAGCCATTCGATCTTGGCGAACTCGTCATGCATCGTCGTTGGCGGCGGGAAGCTTCACGGTGAAGATTGTGCCCTCGTCGCGCGCGCTGGTCACCTCGATCTTTCCGTCATGACCGTCCACGAGCTGTTTGACGATCGAAAGCCCCAGACCGGCGCCACCATGAGCTCGTGTAGTTCCTGAGTCGACCTGGTAGAAGGCGTCGAAAATCCTCGCGAGATTCTCCTCGGGAATGCCGATTCCAGCGTCGCGCACCGTCAGGACCACGGCCGGCCGGCTCGCAGCAAACAATGCGTCGCCCAGGCCAGCTGGGCCTCCGGCCTCGATCTCCCCGGGTGCCGCAGCCAGGACCACCGCTCCGCCTTCGTGACTGAACTTCAATGCGTTGTCGGCGAGGTTGAGCAAGATCTGCCGAAGTCGAACCGGGTCTCCCCAGATCTTCGGCGTGTCGTCCGCGACCTCGATGTCGAGCACGACGTTGCGCCGATTGGCATGCGGCACGACCGTCGAACCCACATCGGAGAGTAGGGCGCGTGGGTCGACCGCCTCGCTGTGAAGCTCGAGGTTCTTGGCCTCGAGATGGCCGAGGTCGAGGAGGCTGCTGATCAAGCCCAGCAGCTGGTCTGCTTTTCCGCGTATGGTCTTTAGAAACTCCGCTTGTCCATCGCTGAGCGCGCCGGCAGCCCCGCTTTCGAGCATCTCGGCGTAACCGATGATCGAGGTGAGCGGGGTTCGGAGCTCGTGGCTCACGGTGGCCAAGAACGTCGATTTGAGCTGGTCGAGTTGTTTCAGCTCGTCGTACGAGGTCTTCAGCGCCTCGTTCTTTTCGGCGAGCTCCCGGTAGTTTTCTCGGACACTCGCGACCTGCATCGTAGAGGCTAGCTGCGCGCGATGCCCGGAGAAGACGAGCAACTCGAGCACGCCCCGGAGATGGGCGGAGAGCTCCTCGGCGATGTCTTCTCGTACGCGCGGCATGCGATCGAAGTGTCCGCGAACGGTGGGCACGTCGATTGCCTCGTCAATCGACGTGAGCGACGTCGGCGGCACCTGAGTTTCGGCAGGGACGTATGGACCCACGATGAGGCGGCCAATGGGGCGCCCCTGATAGGCGAGAGGCGAGATCCGGTAGACGGCGCCGGTGAAGCAGGGGTGCACGATGGTCTGGCCGTCGGGCTCCAAGTCGCGAACGACACCCACCGTGTTTGCACATGCGCGTTCGCCATTGCTGAGCGTGTTGAGGTAGTTGCAAAGCGGTCGGTCGCGATGAACGTCCGCGAGAAGGTCTCCCTCGTGGGAAATCACGCGTACGGGCAGTCCAAAGAGGGCAAAGAACGACTTGGAAACCGAGGTCACCGAATCGCGGCTCAGCACGTCTTCGAGTCGAACGACGTCTCCCATCAAGATGTCGGCGGCGTTGGTGTCGTCGTGGATCATCGTTCCTGTCGCTCCGGACTGTGCTTCAACTTCAATTCGATCTCGTTCATGAAGCGGAGCGGGCTGATCCCAAACTTCTTCTCGAGTTGGTGCTCTTCCTCGAGTAGGTCCCAGGTCTCTCGAATCAACCCGCGAAGCGTCTGCATGACTCCATAGCCTCGCGTCGCAACGGCTTTGTAGATCGATTCGCGGCTTTGGCTCGCGATCGCTTCCAGTTCCTCGTCGCTGCGGACATCTTCCATGTCGCGTTTGTTGAACTGAATGATGATCGGGACACGCTGCGGGTCGATGCCGTTCTCCTCGAGATTCTGTTTGAGGTTGAGGAAGGATTCACGGTTGGCATCCCCCTCGCTGCGTTGGGAGTCTGCGATGAACGCGACACCATCCGTCCCTTGCAGAACGAGTCGTCGCGTCGCGTTGTGCATCACTTGCCCGGGAACCGTGAACAGCTTCAGTCGAATTCTGAGACCGGTCTGCGAGCTGACCGTGATCGGCAGCATGTCGAAGAACAGCGTTCGATCGTTTTGGGTCTCGAGGGTCATCAGCTCACCGCAGGCGCTCGATGTGCCAAGCCAGTGAATCGCCCGCAGATTGGTCGTCTTCCCGCTGAGTGCCGGCCCGTAGTAGACCAGTTTCACAGTCAGTTCTTTCGCCGCGAAATCTACCTGCATCCCCAGCCCGGATCCGCTCCGGGGAGGCTTACCCCCGCATCAAGAGTAAGATCCCCGCCCCCATCAACACCAACATCATAAAGAACGCGGCCCATGTCAGCGTCCTTTTGTGCTCGGTGCGGGCCGGCTCGACCCGGGTGTCCTGCAGTTGCTGTGTCGCCAGGGCCATCAAGCTGTCGATCCGCGTGGCCGCGTAGTCCCGGCGGGAGGGGTCCGCCGCGCGGACCCGTTGGTAGCGTTTTCCGGCCTCCGGGAGCCGATCGAGCGCCACGCACACGCCGACGAACCGGCGATGCGCCTGCTCGCTCCCCCACTCGGCCTCAACGCGAGCCCACGCTTCGTCGATCGGATCCACCGACAACGAGAA
>QMMB01000038.1 GCA_003647035.1 Deltaproteobacteria bacterium
CGAATCGTGCGGCCAGTGCACTCCTTGTCGCGAAGGGACGGGCTGGTTGGTCGATGTGCTCGACAACCTGTGTAGGGGGCGGGGCAAGCCCGAGGACGTCGACCTGTTGGTCGACATCTCGAACAACATGATGGGCAACACCATTTGCGCCTTCGCGGATGGCACGGCGATGCCGATGCTCGGGATGGTGCAGAAGTTCCGCCAGGAATTCGTGGATGCCGCGGTCCACGGACTGCCCGACGATGTCCGGCACGACGACAGTGTGCGCAGCTCGGTGGAGGGGGTCGCGTGACCGGTCCCAGCGTAACCCTGTTCGTGGTGACGGCGACCTTCGCGATGATCGGCGCTCTGATCACGATTTCGGCGCGGCGCCCGCTTCGCGGGGCGATGGGCTTGCTCGTCAATATCGTTTCGCTTGCCGGCATGTTCCTCACGCTCAACGCGCACCTACTGGCTGCGCTGCAGCTCCTGGTCTACGCGGGCGCCATCGTCGTTTTGTTCGTGTTCGTCATCATGTTGCTCGGGTCGGCTGCCGAGGTTGCGCCGGCCGACGGGCGCTTCGCCTCCCGGACGCTGGGCATCGCGTCGACGATCATCGTCTTTCTCGCGGTCTCGAGCTCGGTGGCCTACTTCGACGCACCTTGGGAAGCGGTGCCGGACGGTTTCGGGACGGTCGAGGGCCTTGGGATGGCTATCTACAGGCAAGCGCTGGTGCCGTTCGAGGTGATCTCGATCACGCTCCTAGTCGCCATCATCGGCGCGATTACCGTCGCCCGGAGCCCCACGGAGTAGGACCAGATGGGCATCGGCACATACTTGGCACTCGCCTCGGTCTTGTTCGGCGTCGGTGCCGCGGGGTTCCTTGCTCGCCGCAACATGCTGATCCAGCTCATGTCGATCGAGCTGATGCTCAACTCGGTCAATGTGCTCTTGCTTGCTTTCAATCGCGTGAACCCGAGCAACCACGACGGGCAGGTGTTTGCCTTTTTCGTCATCGCGGTCGCGGCCGCGGAGGCGGCGCTCGGCCTCGCGATCCTGATCGCGTACTACCGCGTCACGAAGACGCTCAATACCGACGACGCGACCCTGCTGAAGTATTGAACCCATGCACGTAGAAGCCCCCCAGCAGATTTTGCTCCTCTTGATCATCCTCTTCCCTCTGGGAGGTGCGATCATCAACGGCCTACTCGGGCGCTACATGGCCAAGGGGTTGGTCACCCTCGTTGGCGTCGGGTCCGTGGCGCTGTCGTTCGCGCTCGCCGTCGTCTCGTTCGTCGAGCTGTACGGTCTCCGCCACGAGTCCGAGACGGCGACCCTCGTTTATCACTTTTACGAGTGGTTCTCTTTGAAGCTACCCTCCGGCAACGTCGTTGCGGTCAACGTCCGCTTCGTGATGGATTCGCTGAGCGGCGTGATGACTCTCATCGTGACGGGCGTTGGTGGCCTCATTCACCTCTACAGCATCGGCTACATGGGTGATGACGAGGGCTACCCGAGGTTCATGAGCTTCCTGAACCTGTTCATGGCGTCGATGTTGATCCTCGTGCTCGGAAGCAGCATGCCGGTCATGTTCGTCGGTTGGGAGGGCGTCGGCCTCTGTTCGTACCTGCTGATCGGCTTCTGGTTCGAGAACCGCGACTATGCTGCGGCCGGCCGTAAGGCGTTCGTCGTCAATCGCATAGGCGATTTCGGCGTTCTGATCGGGATGTTCATCTTGGTGGGCGTTGCTGGCTCCTTCGAGTTTGCCGACATCAACAGCGCCGCGATGGCGGGTGAGTTCCGTCCCGATTTCCCGGTCTGGCTGTTGGGGGTCGCGCCGAGCCTCGCCACCGTCGCCTGCGTTTTTCTTTTCCTCGGGTGTACTGGCAAGAGCGCGCAGATCCCGCTCTACATTTGGCTTCCCGACGCGATGGCGGGCCCCACGCCGGTTTCGGCCCTCATTCACGCCGCCACCATGGTCACGGCCGGCGTGTATCTGTGTTGCCGTCTCTCCCCGCTTTTCATCACGTCCGACGTGGCGATGTCGATCATCGCCGTCACCGGGACGCTCACGGCCCTCCTTGCGGCGTCGATTGCGGTCGTCCAGCGCGAGATGAAGAAGATCCTCGCATACTCCACCGTGAGCCAGCTGGGTTTCATGTTCGCGGCGGTAGGCGTCGGCGCTTTCGCGGCCGGGTTCTTTCACGTGTTCACCCACGCCTTCTTCAAGGCCTGCTTGTTCCTAGGTGCCGGCTCCGTGATGCACGCGGTTCATGCCCACGGGGATGCCGACATCTTCAAACTCGGTGGTCTCAGGAAGGCATTGCCCATCACCCGATTGACCTTCCTGGCGAGTTGCCTGGCGATTGCGGGCTTCCCCCTCACCAGCGGGTTCTTTTCCAAGGATGAGATTCTCCTTGGCGCGGCTGCCCAGATCTTCCGTCCCGACGACATGCTCATGACATCGGTCGGCTGGTTCACTCTGATTGGGTTGACGCTTGCGGCCGTGATGACCGCCTTTTACATGTTCCGGCTCTACTTTCTGACGTTCACGGGCGAGTACCGAAGCGCCGACCAGTCGGGCGACCACCCGTACGACGCGCATCCGCACGAGTCTCCGCCGGCCATGACGATTCCGCTGGTGGTGCTAGCCGTTGGAGCGCTCACTGTGGGCTTCTTGGGGCTTCCGCATGTAGTGCCGATCATCGGGACGCACCTCAGCGACTACAGCTGGTGGGGGCACTGGATGGAGGCGTCGGTCGCTGGCCAGCCGGTTCCCGAGCAAATGTACATCGTCAATCTTGCCTCGGGTCTTGCGTTTGGGGCGATGGCGATCGGCATCAGCGCGGCTTGGGTGCTCTACCGAAACAAGAGCACCGATGCGCTGGCCGAGAAGATGCCGGCACGCTTGTACCAACTCGCGTTCGACAAGTGGCGAGTGGACGAGCTCTATGCGGCCACCATCGTCAACCCCATCAAGAACGTCGCCGTGGTTGCGGGTCGCGCGGACATGACATTCGTCGACGCGGTCATGACGAAGCTGCCGAGCTTCAACGTCCGCGAGGCCGGTCGTATTTTGGCCCGCCTTCAGAACGGAGTCGTGCACGTGTACGGCGCCGTGGTGGTCGTCGGCGTCGTTGCGGTGTTGGCCTGGTTCTGGACCCCGCATTCACGCATCGAAGCGGCGTTCGAGGGCACCCGGGTCGAGCTCACGACCCCGCAAGGGCTCGGGTACGAGTACCGTTGGGATGCGAATTCGGACGGCGAGTTCGAGACGCAGTGGAAGGGCACTCCGGGCACGACGTTTGAGTACGGCCACGACGACATGCGCGGCATCGCCGTGTTCCTCAAGAATACCCATTCCGGTATCGAGCATCGAATCGACGTCACCGACGAGTGGATGCCGCTTCCGATCGAGTCGGTGGTTCCTGCCGAATTCCTGTCGCCGCGCGACACGGGCTTCGAAGTGCGCATCGATGGCGAGTTCCTGCTGTTCCGAAAGGCGCATGCCAGGACCAAGCTCTCCGGCATGAAGGAGATCCGTTTGCCGATGGGCAAATCTGGCCGTCTCGGCCCCGCCCGCGTGTCCTCCCGCCCGCTCGTCGAAGCAACCCTCGAGGTCCGCAACGCGTTCGGGAACACGCGCCGTGCCACCAAGGAAATCGCGTTACCGTTCGGGTTCGAGGCTCCTACGCACGCCTCGTTGACGCGGCCGGCTCACGAGGTGGTCCGATGACGACCCACTACCTCACGTGGCTCCTCGCGATTCCGGCTGCCAGCGCCCTAGTCGTCCTTCTGGTGCCTCGGAGCTGGGACGTCGCGATCAAGCGCTTCTCGATTGGGGCGATGCTGGTCGAGCTCATCGTCAGCCTGCGTTTGGTCCTCGCCGACTACTCCGATGCTGGCTATCGTTTCGTCGAGCACGTAGCCTGGGTCGAGTCCTTCGGGATTTCCTATAAAGTCGGCGTCGACGGGATCTCGCTCTGGCTCGTGGTTCTGACCACCTTGCTTTCCCCGATTGCGCTCTATGCATCGTGGGGGAGCATCAAGACGGGCATCAAAGGGTACGCGCTGTCGTTCTTGCTCCTCGAGCTCGGCATGCTCGGCGCATTCGTCGCGCTCGATCTCTTCCTGTTTTACGTGTTCTGGGAGCTGATGCTCGTGCCGATGTACCTGATCATCGGCATTTGGGGTGGCAAGGACCGCGTCTACGCCGCGGTGAAGTTCTTCCTGTACACCATGGTCGGCAGCTTGTTGATGCTGGTGGCCATCCTCTATGTGGTCGCCAGCTACGAAAAGCTTGCCGGACACTACACGTTCGACTTGCAGGAGCTCTCGAGCCTGGTGCTGCCGGCCTCGCAGCAATATCTGTTGTTCGGTGCGTTTGCGTTGGCGTTTGCCATCAAAGTGCCGATGTTCCCGTTCCACACCTGGTTGCCCGACGCACACGTCCAGGCTCCAACCGGCGGGTCCGTCATCTTGGCGGCGGTCCTTCTGAAGCTTGGCATCTATGGCTTTATCCGGTTCGCGATGCCGCTGTTTCCCGTAGCCAGCCAGACGATCGGCCCGGTCCTGGCGGGCCTCGGCGTCGTAGGGATCATTTACGGCGCCTACGCCGCCTGGGTGCAGCGCGACTTGAAGAAACTCGTGGCGTACAGCTCGGTGAGTCACATGGGCTTCATCCTGCTCGGGCTCTTCGCGATGAATCGGAATGGCATCTCGGGCGCCATCCTGCAGATGATCAACCACGGTATCTCGACCGGCGCGCTCTTCCTTCTAGTTGGGGTCATCTACGACCGCCGCCACTCGCGCAAGCTCGACGACTTCGGTGGGCTCGCGAAGGTCATGCCTTGGTACACGCTGTTCTTTGTCGTCATCACGCTGAGCTCGATTGGGCTTCCGGGCACGAATGGCTTCGTAGGCGAGTTCATGATCTTGGCGGGGTCGTTCCTCTCGCGCACGGCGATCGGCTTCGGGTCGTCCTGGTTCATCATGACCCTCCTCGCCACGACTGGAGTCATCTTCGCCGCCGTGTACATGCTGCACGCGGTGCTTCGCATTTTCTGGGGTAAGATCGTCCACCCCGAGAACGAGTCCCTCACCGACCTCAATCGGCGTGAGGTTGCGTCGCTGCTCCCGCTCATCGTGATGGTCTTTTGGATCGGGCTCTACCCCAAGTTCTTCTTGGACAAGATGAACCCCTCGGTGGACGCCTTCGTGACTGACTTCACGGTTCGATACTACGAGGGGCGCCGGACCGGTGAGCCTCGCTTGGTCGACTTCGAGGAGCTCGAGCAACGGATCGAGGCGGCGGGCGGTCTCGCGATGGCTGAGCCGACCCACGAGGACGCGCAGTGATGAGTCAGCTCATGGGAGTGTCTCCGCTTCTGCTGCTCGTCGCGGCCGGCCTGGCCATCATGTTGGTCGATGGGTTCACCAAAGAGCGCGCCGAGCTTGCGAGTGTCACGGCCGTCTCGCTCTTCGTCGCGGCCGCGCTGGCGGGCACGATGCTGGCCAGTGGCAATGTTGCACCCGCGCCCGATGTCATCACCCGCTATCTTGCGGTCGACCAGCTTGCCCTGTTCTTCGATGTCGTCATTTGCGTCGGCGCAGGCCTCTCTGTGCTCTTAGCCGGCGGATACCTCCGGGAGCATGGCTTCGAGCGTGGCGAGTTCTACGTGCTGATCCTGTTCACGGCGTTCGGCGCAATGGTGCTCGCGCGCGCTGTCGACCTGTTGAGTATCTTCCTCGGCCTCGAGACGATGTCCCTTGGGGCCTACGCCCTCGTCGCTTACCGTCGCACCAGCGCGCGTGCGGTCGAGGGAGCGGTGAAGTACTTCCTTCTCGGCTCGTTTGCGGCTGCCATTCTGCTTTTTGGAAGTGCCTTGCTCTACGGGGCGACGGGGCACACCGACCTCGCTGGCATCGGGCAGGTGGTTGCCGCCGGGCAAGCCGATGCAACCCTGACCGTGCTCGCGTTGGTCATGCTCATCGTCGGGCTGGCGTTCAAACTGGGCGCAGTGCCGTTTCACATGTGGGTGCCCGATGCCTACGAGGGCGCCGTGACGCCGGTTACGACGTTCATGTCGGTGGGCATCAAGGCGGCCGCCGTCGCCGTTCTGCTGCGAGTGTTGGTGGGGGCGTTTGGCGACCCGGCCAGCATGGGCCTCTACACGGGATGGACGCCGGTCATCATGCTGCTCGCCGTCATTACGATGGTCTACGGCAATCTGGCTGCGCTCGCGCAGACCAGCGTCAAACGCATGCTCGCCTATTCATCAGTCGCACACGCGGGCTACATCTTGGTCGGTCTCGCTGCAGTGCACGAAGTCGGTTCCTTCGCGGTGAGCTCGGTGCTCTACTATATCGCTGCGTACACGTTCTCGAACGTCCTCGCGTTCGGCTCCCTCATCCTGATGGGGTCGAAAGGCAAGGAGGCTGTCAGCTACGACGACCTTGCTGGCGCGGGGCGCCGTCACCCCGTGGCGGCGTTCCCCTTCGTCATCGGCGTCCTATCGCTGCTCGGTATGCCACCTACCGCGGGCTTCTTCGGCAAGTACTACGTGTTCAGTGCCGCGGTGCAGGCAGGCGGACCGATGATTTGGGTCGCTGTCATCGGTGTGCTGGCGAGCGCCGTGGGGGCTTACTACTACCTCAAGGTCATCGTGTACCTCTTCATGCGCGAGCCTGAGGAGGACCAGCCCATCGCGGTTCCCATGAGGTCGATGTACGTTACCGTCACTCTGGTTCTGGCGGGCTACTACGTGGTGAAGATGGGGATCACACCGAGTCGGTACCTCGACTGGGCCGTCTCGGCCGCCTCGAGCTTGGTCGGCTGACCTCTGCGAGCTAACTGGCGCGCCCAAGGCGGTCGCTCGGGCGCACGAGGAGCCGGCGAGGACGGCTTTCGGGGAGCGCGTTGAACGCACGCTTCCAATCGGAGAAGCGGCCACCAGCGTGGACCGCGTCGAGCACGGCCAACCCTTCCGCGCGGCCTCCCTGCGCCAGAACGTACTCCACCCAGGCCCATCGGGCGCTGGTCGCGCGAATGTCAACTCGCCCCTGAACCCCTCGGCGAAGGCGTCGAAGCCGAGACTCGACCAGCGGCATGCCGGCAAAGGGGGTACCGTCGAGCGGCGTGTTCCGCTTGGCGACGAAAGGTGCGACGCCAAGAGAAAGGGGGATGAGCGATGACAGCTCTTTGCCGAATTCGATGAGCTCATCGATGTCGTCATCGGTCTCACTCGGAATGCCGACCATGATGTAGAGCTTCAGGCGTTTCATGCCGTGGCGCCGCGCGAGCTTGGCGGCCTGCCGAAGCTGCTCTTCCGTGGTCTTGCGCTGGATGACATCGCGCATGCGTTGGCTCGCTCCGTCGCTTGCCGTAGTCAGGATTCGGTGCCCCCCTCTACGAAGCGCGGCGACGAGATCGTCGTTCAGGCGATCCGCCCGAAGCGATGACAGGCCGACCTCTCGCCCCGAGTCGACGAGGGCGTTGACCACCTCGGTGATCTGCGGGTGATCGGTCGTGGCGGCGCCGACCAGGCCTACCTTCTTCGCATCGTCTGGGATCAGCGAGAGAATGCGGTCCTTCTCGACGATCCGCATGCCGTCGTTCGTGGAGCGGCGCATCACACAGTACGTGCAGCCGCGGTGACAGCCGCGTTCGGGCTCGATCAAGAACATGTTGCGGAGCTCGGTGTGTGGCGTGATGATCTGCGAGAACGCGGGGAGGGTGGTCGTGTCCGCCTTGTCGATGGGTGGAAGAATGTCGCCGTGTGCGGTCGGCACGAACACGTGGGGCTGGCTCGCCAAGGTACGCATGGCGCTGTCCTTGGAATCCGACCCGAAGATCACGCCGAGGGCGGTGTGCACCGATTGGTCCGCCTCGCCCATGATCATCGCGTCGACGAAGGGGGCGAGCGGGAGCGGGTGGCTGAACGTCAGTGGGCCACCCGCCAGGATGAATGGGTGTTGCTCGCTCCGGTCCTCCGCCAACGGGGGGATCCCCGCCAGCTCTAGAGCCTGGATCAGCCCAGCAAGCTCGGTCTCGTACGCCACGGAGACCGCGATCACAGGGTAGTCGGAGACCGGTCGCAGCTTTTCATAGGTGACGAGTGGCAAGCGCGACTGCCTCCACGCATCGACGTCGTCAGGCAGAAACGCGCGATGCGCAGTCCGGCCTTCCGTCGCATTGATCGCCCGGTAGATCGTCTGATACCCGAGCGACGACATCCCGACGCGATAGGGACTCGGATACAACAGTGCGACCGCCTCCGGGGCATCCTTATCGATGCCCCCGGCCTCGTCGCCCATGCGCGCCAAAATCGCGCCCTTCAAGTCGCCCATCCGGCAAGCCTACGGGGGACGCCAGCGTTAGTCGACGCTAGTGCCGACTCGGCTCCAGCGGATGCGTTCCCAGAGGGAGGCGCGGGTGTTTTTCCAGGACATGTAGATGAACAGGGTCTTCCCCTTGATCCGCGAGCTCGGGACCGCGCCAATCAACGGATTTCGGCTGTCGTTGGAGCTGTCGCGGTGGTCGCCGAGGACGTAGACGTGGCCCTCCGGGACCTCCACCGGCAGACGGTCGAGCGGGAAATCGTGTTTGGAGTGGCTCATGCGGTGCGGGGTGCCGTCGACGGTCTCTTCGTAGACCCTGCACGTCGGGTCGAGGTTTTTCTGCTCTTTGCTCGAGCACGGTCCCGAGTCGACGGTGTGCAATACTTCTCCGTTGCGCCAGATCTTGCCATCCCGAATGAGAATCTCGTCTCCACCCACGCCGATGACGCGTTTCACGATGTCCTCGTTGTCGGCGGGGCTATGGAGGATGATTACGTCGCCTGGGTCGGGGCTGCCCCAGTTCCATACCGCTTCGTCCGTGAACGGCAGGAACAGCCCAAACGGATACTTCGCGACGACGACTCGGTCTCCATCGAGGAGGGTGGGCTCCATCGAGGGGCCGTCGATAGCAAACGCTTCGAACAGAGTCACCCGGATGAACAACGCCAGGAGCAGCGCTCCGCCGATCGTCAGCAGGTTCGACTTCCAGCCGTCACCTGTCTTTTTCGCGCGTGCCCCCTTCGAAGCGGCTTTGTCTTGTGGTTTGCTCATTCGTGCGGGAGTAGCGGCAAGCGGCTCGGGCAGGCACTTTGCTGGCGCGGACGCTAGTCTGCGGGTAGGCATGCGTCAAGCGATCCCATGACGATCCTATGCATCGACACTGCTACTGAACACGGCACCGTTGCCGTCGTTCGCGATGATGACTCGATCACCTCCGCGTGCTGGCGCTCGGCCGGCCGCCACGGGGAGAACCTGTTCGGCTACATCGAATCGGCGTTGGCGGAAGCCGGCGCCTCTCGCGAAGACCTATCGCTGATAGGTGTCGATATCGGGCCCGGCCGATTCACCAGCCTTCGCGTGGGTCTCGGCACGGCGAAAGGGCTCGCCCTGGGCCTGGAACTGCCCATCGTCGGCGTCAGCTCCCTGCGAGTGCTCGCCCGAGCGATCGAAGCCGACGTAGGGCTGGTGCGCGTCCCCGTGATGAATGCGTATCGTGGTGACGTGTTTGCGGCGGCGTATCTCATTCGGGAGGACGGTGTGGAAGAGTTGGCGCCCGCACTCTTCGGCCCGCCCGATGTCGTGTTCGAGCAGATCCGTGACGCCGTTGCGGGTCGACCTGTCGCGGCAGGCGGTGAAGGCGTGCGACCGCACGCGGCGCTGATCGAGGCAGCGCTCGATCTGAAAGTCGACCAGGTGCAGATGAACCTCAGTACCTCGACCCCCGAAGCCATCGTGGCGGAGGTCCGGTACACGATGCGCACTACCGGCCCAGCGAACTTGGACTCCTTGGAGCCTCAGTACCTTCGCCCGAGCGATGCGAAGTTGCCCGACCGCCCGCTCCGGACCGAGCCGTCCAGCTAGCTCGCGTGTGCGGAGATCGCTTCGCGGTAGGCGCGCTCGTAGAGCCGAGTCGTGCGCTCCCACGAATGGTCAATGAGCATGACCCTGCTCTGCATGTCGCGGAACGGCTTGTTGTGGGCGAATGCGGCAGCTCCGCGTTGCACGGCCGAGAGCAGGGACCTCGTGGTGGGCTCGTCGTAGAGAATCCCCGAGCCCGTCTTCAACGACGCTTCGGCGTCCACCACCTCGTCGGCCAGGCCGCCGTCACGCTGCACAATCGGCAGTGCGCCATATCGCTGAGCCAGCATTTGGATGTTGTCGGACGGCGCTTCGCGTCCTGGCGCCACGATGAAGTCGCTTGCCGCGATCAGAGCGTGCCGAAAGGGCTCGTCGTTCCCGGTCTTGATCTGAATGCGGTCAGGCCACTGGTCCCAGAGCTCCTCGTAGATGGCGATCAGCTCCCCGTCACCTTCGAGTTGCACCACGAGCTGCACGTCGTTGCGCAAAAAGTCGGGTCCGATTTTCGCAAGTAGCGCCATGCCGTCGTCATGGACGCTGCCGATTGCGCCGAACAGCGGCACGTCGCTTCGCACCGGCAAGGTTAGGTCGTGCTGTAGCTCTGCCTTGCACTTGTCCTTCCCCTCCATATCGAACGGATCGAAGCGGGCAGGGACGTGCCCGTCGGTGGCGGGGTTCCAAAGCGCGGGATCGATCCCGTGGCGCACGCCGACCAGCTTTGACTCGATCTCTCGAAACACAGCACCCAACGCCTCGTCGTTGTCGGGCCGCTGCAGGCGGTGCGCGTAGTTTGGGGAAAGGGTCGTGACCCGATCGGCGGTCAGTAGCCCGGCCCTGAGGACGTTGATGCCATCTGCGTCACGGGCCTCGTCACCCAGTCCGATCGATTCCGCATCGCCCGCATCGAAACGGCCCTGATGCGAAGCGTCGTACACCGTCAATACAGAGGGCAAGTCGGGCAGCGCCGACCGTAGGCGCGCGACCACAGCGGCGGCGGCCCACCCATGGGCGTGCACCATGTCGTAGTCGTCCGCGTTCTGGCGAATCAACTCGGTCACTGCCGACGCGAAGACTCCGACCCTCGATGCGTCGAGCGGCTCGCCATCGCTGGTGAGGGAGTCGGCCGACAACAGAACCTCTTCGTTACCGATGAACGTCAGCCCTACGCCGTCGGGGGTGCGGCCCGTGTACAATTCGCACGACCACGCTCTGCCGCCAAGCTCGACCTCGAGCTTGGTGAGGCGCCGCGCGAGCGCGAGCTTCGCGATGTCGATGTGCCCGTAGAGCGGGGACACCATGTCGACGGCGTGGTCCGCACGGCGCATCACTTTGGCCAGGGTCGCTACGTCCTGGGCGTCTTGAGCAGACGTAAACGCTTGTGGGGCAATGAAAAGAATTCGCAAAGTGCTGGACCATAGCGACTGTTGGCCTCGGCGCCACGTGGAAAACCCGGCTTGCGGCGTCCCCAGGCTGGTTCAGGCTCATCTTCCATGGCGGAGCGCGGAAAAATCGCAGTTACTGGCGCATCGGGGCTCGTGGGCAGCGAGTTGGTGTCGATGCTTCGGCGCGATGGCTTCGAGGTCCGCCGTCTGGTGAGGCGCCCCGCAAAGGCAGACGATGAAGTTCGCTGGGATCCCGACGCGGGGACCATCGACGCGGAGGGTCTCCGAGGAATCACGGGGGCGGTTCACCTGGCAGGCGACAACGTCGCTTCGGGGCGTTGGACGAAGGCGAAGAAGGCGAAGATCCG
Source organism: Deltaproteobacteria bacterium (assembly GCA_003647035.1). Lineage (GTDB taxonomy): Bacteria > Myxococcota_A > Polyangia > Polyangiales > Houyiibacteriaceae > SG8-38. The sequence goes on from QMMB01000038.1 coordinate 11,648, forward strand.
CGACAGCAGGGTTCGTGGAACCGCGCTCCTCGCGGGCGCGCTGGCCAAGTTGTCACCCAAGCCGCGGGTGTTGATTTCGGCGTCGGCAGTCGGGTATTACGGTGCATGCGGTGAAGAGGCGCTCGACGAGAGCGCCGCCCAGGGCGCCGGCTTTCTCGCGTCCGTGTGTGGCGAGTGGGAGGCCGCGGCTGCCAGCGTGCGGGAGGTAGGGATTCGTGTCGTGCAAGCGCGGATCGGCATCGTGCTTGCGCCTCGCGGTGGAGCGCTTGGAAAAATGAAGATGCCGTTCTTGCTCGGCGTTGGCGGGCGCATCGGTGACGGGCAGCAATACATGAGCTGGATCACTTTGGAGGACTTGGTGTCCGCGTTGGTGTTCGCGTTGCAACGCGAGGGGCTCGAGGGCCCCGTGAACTTCGTCTCGCCTACGCCGGTCACCAATGCTGACTTCACCTCGACGCTGGGCCGTGTGCTCAAGCGCCCCACTGTTTTCTCCGTCCCGAAGTTCGCACTGCGGCTCGGTGTTGGCTCGGACATGGCCAACGAGATGCTGCTCGGCGGCTCGCGCGTCATCCCCGCCTCGCTTCACGCGCACGGCTTTCGGTGGGAGCACACGACGCTCGAACCCGCGCTCCGTTCGCTGTTGTAGCGTTGCGCCTTGTTTGACCGGCCGTCGGGCTTCGACCGACACTGCCAGGGTGCCGAGAGCGACCGTGTCATGGAGTGCGTGGGCGTCGGGCCTGGCGTTCTTCCTTGCGGGCTTGTTTCCGCTGTTCAACGCCGACGCCTATGGTCACCTCGCCCAGGGCCGGCAGATCGTCGCGCTCGGACGGGTCCCCCAGGTCGATCTGTTTTCGTTCTGGCAGCCGACGCCTCAGCCCTGGAAGAACTACGAGTGGGCCTACGACGGGGTGACCTGGCTGGTCTACGATCACCTGGGCGCGAACGCGTTGATCCTTCTCAAGTGCCTTGCGCTCGGCGCGCTCGGCTATCTACTCGTCCGCTTGTCTGACCGACTGGCTCGCGGGGTCGAGCTCGCCGCGCCCCTGACCCTCACCGCGCTCCTGCTCGCGCTTCCCGTTGCCCGGTTTCGATTCACTACACGGCCACAGATCGTCGGCCTGCTCCTGCCCGCAGTGCTCCTCGTAGGCATTGCCGCGCTCTACGAGAAGCGGGTGTCCTCCCGGCGAAAGGCGTGGATCCTCGCGGGGCTCGGACTGCTGCATGTCGCTTGGGTCAACGCTCATGGGTCCCATCTCTTTGGCGTGGCCATCACGCTCATCTTCGTGGCCTTCTCGCTTCGGACCTCCGCGCTTCGCTGGATGATCGGTCTGTTGTTCCTCCAAGTCGCTGCGACGGGGTGCACGCCGTTCGGCTTCTCGATCGCCACTGACGCGATCTCGCACGTGCTTCGCCCAGAGTATCGCGAGCTCGTCGTCGAGTGGGCCGCATGGTCGCCAAAGGACCCACTCCG